>JAGNUZ010000083.1 GCA_017986765.1 Paludibacteraceae bacterium
CTATCGCACAAACTCGCCTCATCCATATATGGTGTAGATACAATAATGGTGATATTTTGTTTCTGTAGGTTCTTGAGCATGCCCCAAAATTCTTTGCGCGATACGGGGTAGACCCCTGTAGTCGGTTCATCCAGAAAAAGGACACTTGGGCGGTGAATTAAAGCACAACTAAGTGCCAATTTCTGTTTCATTCCTCCTGAGAGCTTGCCCGCTCTTCTGTGCTTAAAAGGCTCTATCTGCTGATAAATATCTTTTACCAAGTCATAATTTTCTTCAATCGTGGTATTAAACACAGTTGCAAAAAAAGTCAGATTTTCTTCTACCGTTAAATCCTGATACAGCGAAAAGCGACCTGGCATATAACCCACCCTCTTGCGTATCTGGGCATAATCGGCTACCACATCAAATCCATCAACGCTTGCAATGCCCTCATCTGCCAGAATTAATGTGGTGAGAATGCGGAAAAGCGATGTTTTGCCAGCACCATCTGGACCAATTATACCAAATATCTCGCCCCGTTTTACCTCCAAGCTCACTTCAGAAAGTGCTTGCACGTCTTTGTAACTCTTGCTAATGCCTTGGCACGTAACTGCGATATCAGATGTGTTTCTATTGCTTTTCATACACTTTAGAAGGTTACATCTCCGTACATTCCGATTTTAATATAGCCATCATTTTTTACACTAATTTTTACGGCGTACACCAAATTTGCCCTTTCGTCACGTGTTTGAATCGTTTTGGGAGTAAATTCCGATTTATTGGATATCCATGTAATCGTACCCGTATATTCCTTAGCACCATCGCCGTAATCGGCAAACACTTTCACCTCTTGTCCAATTTTAATAGTCGAAAGTTGATTGTTGGTAATGTACGAACGCAATATCATATTGTTGGTATCCGCAATTTTAAACAAGACTTTGCCTGAGTTTGCCAATTCTCCTTTTTCTGCATATTTAGCCAATACCATGCCCTTGATGGGGCTTTTAATCTTGCATTTCTCCAATTGATCTTGCAATTGCTCTAACTGAATAAGCAAAGCCTCACTATCTCCCGATATACCATCTAGTGTGGTTGATAGGCTAGATTTGGTGGCTACGAGTTGCTTTTCGAGCAAGGCAATTTGTCCGTTAATATCGTCTAACTGCTTAGTACCAATGGCATTATCTCTCACTAGATTTTCAATGCGTTTTTTTTCAGTTCGTGCCGTTGCCAATTGTTGCTCTATGGTAGCTATTTGCTTACTCACATCTGGTCTGCGGCTTAGCAAAGCGTTTTGAGTCGCTTTAAGCTGACGTATTTTGAGGTACACCTGCGTACTATCGATGTAGCCTACTACCTGATTTTCAGCAAGCAGCATACCCTCTTCGGCATTTAGTTCTAGAATTTTACCCATACCTTCTGCGGAAACTAAAATTTCGGTAGTCTCGAACGTACCCGAAGCATCAGGGTTGATACCCGATTGAGAACAGGAAGAAAAGCCTGCAAGCAAGATGGAAAAAGCAAGTATCAGCGGATATAAAGATGTTGTTTTCATACGAATAAATTTATAGTAACAGGATGATTAAAAATTATTATTGTTGATATACTGATAATAAGCGGCATATAATTGCACTTGGTGTAGCAAGCGATTTTGTTTGGCTGCATTTTCAGCATGCAGTTCACGCAGCAAATCAGTAACAGTAGATGTACCATTTTCGACCTTACTCTCCGTGGTTCGTTTGATTTTAGATTTTAGCTCAACGATGGCATCGTCTGTACGGATAATTTCCGTAAGTTTATCCATTTCATTGCGTTGCTGAGTGGTAAGTAGTGAAAGATTAAACAAAAAAGTTTCCTTTTGAACCTCAATATTTTTCTGGTTCACTTCAATTTTTCGCACATTATTTTTTTGACCATACAATCCACTGATATTCCACGTAAGTTTCAGTCCACCAATATAAAAGAAAGAGAAATCATTACTCAGCATATTTAATCCTGGTTTGCCATATCCACCTTGGATGAATGCTCCTATTTTGGGTAAGTTCCCCGATGTAAGCAACTCCTTTTGAGTACCCAACACCTTATTTTGAGCCTCCAGCAATTGCAATTCAGGTCGTTTTATCTCTTTATCAGCACGAATTTCCCCCATTAGAGGCAATGCAAACACGGCACTCTCGGTTATTTCTTGCCCAATAAAGGCTGACAATACTTGAATGAGAGATCTTCGGGAAGCAGCGAGCTGCGTTTCTTGTTGCATCACATTGAGTTGCTCCACTTTTATTGCATCCAAATCGGTAGAACTGCCAATCCCATTTTGTACCAAAGAGTTTACTTTGTTGTAATGGTTCGTCAATTCTTGTTTCAGAATATGAACCTGCTCTAGCTGCCCATCGAGGAGTAAAACACCAAAATACAATTGGTTGACCCTATCACGCAAGGCGTATAAATCCACTTCCCATTTTCGCTTTTCCACCTCACTACTAGCTTTTGCTGTTTGTTTTTGAGCTGCAATTACCCCTCCATCCCAAATAACCTGACCCAGCTCGGCGACTGCTTGAAATTGATAAGGAGACATTTCGGGAATAGTCATACCTGGAATAACGATTGGCAATTTTATCACGTCCGACTGGTATGTAGCTTTGGCAGAAATACTTAGCTGTGGTAAATACGCTAAGTTTATATTTTGCAAGGTATAATTAGCCGACTGCTCAATCAGACCATACTGCTGCACCAAGGGATAATTCTGCTGAGCTGCCGACTGGCAACTTTCCAAAGAAAGTTCCTGTGCCGATAGCAAACAGGGAATAAAAAGGGCAAAAATGAAACTACTTCTTTTTTTCATATAAATAAATGGTTGTTATGAACGCAAATAGCCGAGTATTATTTTTACATTTTCTTCTTTGCGTTGTGTTATCATAAAATTTCGTTGCTGTGGGCTCATGCCTAATACATCAGCAGCTATGGGAAAAATAACGACTAAGCCTACATTGAGGGATACAATGGCAATAATTAGCTCAATAAAACTGACATTCCGAATCCTACCCGCTTGTATCTCGGCCTTAATCTCTGCATCCATTAAGGTATAAAGTTGCTCAGGTACAGCATGCAACTTTTCTTTCAGCATCTCTATCCGTTCAGGTCTGCGCGAAAATTCATTCATTATCAAACGTAGCATAAGAGGTTCTGCCATCAACATATCTAAATGAGATTCAATGATATGCTTAATTTTATCGGTAAAACTTAGAGGGCTCAAGTACGTAGTATCGAATATTTGCTGAAAAAATCGCCTAAATCTTGTTTCAAAAATAGTATTAAATAGATTGTCTTTGGTTCTAAAATAATAATGCACCAAAGCCTGATTGCATCCCACCGCTTTAGCTATCTGCGTGGTGGAAGTCGCTTCAAAACCTTTTTCGAGAAATAGCCTCTCGGCTCTTTCCAGAATGGATTGTTCCATGTTTTGCTCTATAGTTTCTTGCATTGCTAATAATCCAATTTAATAATAACATTTAATAACTCTATTAACACCTTGCAAAGGTCTACATTTTTTTTGAATATGCAAGAATTTGAGGATTTATTTAGAATAAAAAATATTTTTGGAATAGCAATACTTACCACTATTTGCTGAAAACAGCATGTGAATCTCTATTGTAAAAAAGTGCTTTAGAAAAACTGTGTATAGACAGAAAGGAGCTGTAAACATTTCATTTACAACTCCTTTAAATAGAAAAGTTATTCGTTTTTTAAGTAGGTCTTTGAACTTACATCAATAACGATTAATTAGATAGTCTGGATTTGCGTTACTTAACGTTGTCTTTGCCTAAATCTTTCAACGATTGTCCGATTTCGTTCATATCGTGGTTAAATTCATTTTTGAATGAATTCCATTTGCCAGAACCTTCTTCTTTGTAGTCTCTCACTTTCTCTTTCATTGCTTGGTTTTTTGCTTCCAAGTCATTGATTGTTTTTTCATATTCCACTTTTGCTTCTGCTTTTTTAGTTTTAGAGTATGCCTTTAAGTCAGCAATCATCTTTTCGTTACCCGAAATTTTCTCATCAGATTCCGTTTTGAACTTTTGGTACTCATCTGTGTATGCTTGTTTGGCTTCATCTAAATTCTCTTCTACATTTGCTACATTTTCTTTTTTAGCTTCTACTTTTTCTGAGGAAGACATACAGCTTGTTAAAACCATTCCAGTAGCAAGTGCGATAAATGAGATTGTAATCATTGTTTTTTTCATTTTGGTGTTTGTTGGTCATTTATTTATAATTCAGAAATAATCTTGTGAATCTCTTCTTTTGTTTTCCCCAATTTCACTTGGAGGCGACCTACTAATTCGTCTTTTTTACCTTCAATAAGCAATAAATCGTTGTCTGTCAATTGTGCAAACTGTTGTTTTAGCTTGCCTTTCGTTTCATTCCAGTTGCCGAGTAATTCAGTTGTGTTTTTCATGGGTATATTTTTTATAGATACTGTTTCGATTTCAGTGTTAAGAATTTAGTAAAAACGAAACCCTTAACACAAGGCAAAGGTGCACACTTTTACTGCTAGAAAACATTTAAAGCGGCATCCATTTATGGGTGTCGCTTTTTTCATTATCCTCTATGAGCATAAAAAAAGACCTAACAAGTATTGAAACCCATTAAGTCTTGCTTAAACAAACGTATAAGAAACTTATGTATTATTCCTTCGCATCCAGCTCATTCGTAATATCACTGAGGTATATTTCGAGGGCTTTTACAGAAATGTATATTTCCCAAATGGAAGTACCTAGAGACAAGATGAGTAAAACGAGGGCTATGCCAAACACATAAGCTGCTATGAGTTGGAGTTGGATGTAAATCAAAAACATGGTAACAACACACAAAAATAAACTTACAATGCCCTGCACTTGCATGGCACGGGTAAGGTATAATCGTTTGCGTAAGTTGTTGATTTGGGCAGCGGTAATGGCTGACTTGTCGGCATTATATTGCCCTTTGAGCTGTCGCACCACTTGGGCGTACGACAAAAAACGATTCGTATAAGCTAGTAGCAATAACGAAACAGCAGAAAAAAGCAAGGACGGTGTGGTAAGGGTAAGTTCTTCCATTATAGTAATATATTATGTAATAAAAATATTCCGTCCATCCAGGAACTTCATCGCTTGCGAATGGACGTTTATTATCTGTATTACAAATATACTATTCTTTGTTCAGAACAGCAATTTCTCTTTCGTCATATTCGTGTAAGAGTGCATCGAACGTGTCTTTTACCGAAATAATCTTGGTTGCTAAATGGGCGTTTGTGCCAGCAAAAGCATATCCCATCGTCATATTTCCTTTGTACGCATTGAACAGTGCCAACATAATACAGTACGGACTGGATTCTATCTGACAGGTTTTAATGCAATGAAATGGGCACGATTTTGGTTGTTTTTCTCCCGCTTTTACTTTTTGCAAAAATGGACTAGAAATTGCTCTTCCAGGCATACCTACTGGACTTTTAATAATTTCGACATCCGACTCTTTCGCATCAATATACGCTTGCTTAAAAGCATCGTCGGCATCGCATTCGGTAGTCGTTACGAAACGTGTTCCCAATTGTACAGCTGAAGCACCTAATTGCATAATGTCGTACGCATCAGCTCCTGTATAAATACCACCTGCGGCTATTACTGGAATGGAGCAATTATGTTCGACTTCAAAAGCATTAACTGCGGCAACTACCTCTGGTATAATGGTTTCTAAACGATAACTATCGTCTGTAAGTTGCGATTCTTTGTATCCTAAGTGTCCGCCAGCTTTCGGGCCTTCGACCACTACGGCATCGGGCAAATAATCGTAAGCCGACTTCCATTTGTCGCATAACAATTTGGCAGCACGGGCTGACGATACGATGGGAACTAATTTAGTCGTGCTATCTTTTTTCAAAAAAGAAGGCAAATCGAGAGGCAATCCTGCTCCCGAGAAAATAATACCCACCTTTTCTTCGATAGATGTTATCACCATATCGGCAAAATTAGTTGCCGCAACCATAATATTAATACCTATCACGCCTTTGGTTTTGGCTCGTACTCTTGCCATTTCTTCGCGTAAGCCAAGAATACATGCTTCGGGATAATCGGCCGACAAATGGCGATACAATAGGCCCAAACCAGCAGATGAAATTACGCCTACTCCTCCTTGATTAGCCACAGCAGAGGCTAAGCCCGATAAAGAAATGCCTACGCCCATTCCTCCCTGAATTACAGGTACTGGGATAAGTAAGTTTCCTATGTGTAAGTTTTTCATGAATGTTGTATAAATGATTATAAAAAGCAGACAAAGGTACGTTTATATTTTCAAATATATAGAAAAGTACCCGATTTGGCTCTGTTTTTTCACTTTCGTGTAGCCGATTCTTGCACACTATGAAGAACAAGGCAGAGCCGGCATGCTGAAAGACCGATTATCAAACAGATTTTGTGACATCTGCTGATTGCACAAATGTTTTTATAATTTGCAAAATAGACTCACCATATTGCTGTACAGTGCGTTTTCCCACATGGGGAACAGCCAGCAATTCTTTGTCGGAAGTAGGGAGCGATTGCACAATGCCCAACAAGGCTTTTTGGTGCATAATGGCATATACAGGAAGACTTCTATCTTCAGCCTCTTCTTTTCGCCAAGAGCGTAACTCTTCGTATAGTGCTGGATGTGGTATTTCGTCACTCGCAATTACTGTCGTCTTTTTTTTC
>JAGNUZ010000013.1 GCA_017986765.1 Paludibacteraceae bacterium
ATTTGTAACATCTTTGGTATGTATAGCGACTTTAACTTTAGTAAAATGGAATAACATATAGCCATAGAAAATATGCTGAGAGAAAAGAAATTTCGTAATTTTCTGAATAAAAGTGTATCTTTGTTCAAGAGTAAATCGTATCTTTCGTGTACCATATCGTACAGCATGAAACAAATCTTTCATTCTTCACTTTTCAAGCATATCGCTACATTGCTCTCGGCCAACAGCGTGTCGCAAGCTATTGCTTTGCTCGTATATCCACTTATCACTAGGCTGTATGCTCCCGAGAATTTTGGCTTGTTTAATTTATTTTTGAGCATTGGGGGAATCTTAGCCATTGTTGGCACAGCTAACTACCATTACGCCATTGTGCTCCCCAAAAATGAGAGAAAAGCGTTTGCCTGCCTATCGCTTTCCTTTATTATCACCGCTTCATTGGTCGTATTGAGTGTGATTGCACTGATTTTCTCTTCACAAATAGCCTTGCTGTTCGACTCGCCCGACTTAGGCAAATATCTATTTTTAATGCCTATTTTCGTACTATTAACGGCTCTGTGGAATAGCCTTAATTATTGGTTTACACGCTACCAATGGTACAAACCCATTGCATTTTACCAAGTTGGCAACAGCCTCAGTTCTTCGTTGCTGAAATACCTCTTTGGGTTGAGTGGATTTTTGACAGGCGGTTTGCTTTTCGGCACACTTATCGCTCAGTTTGCTGCCATGGTCGGAAGTTTATGGATAGCTTGGAAAAAAGGCATAGCAAAAGTGCTAACGATCACCCAACAAGAAATAAAGGACGTAGCGGTAGAATACCGAAATTTCCCTCAGTTCTCTCTGCCACACAGCCTGATAAATACCTTGGGAGGCAGTTTACCCATTTTGCTCTTAGCTCCGTTTTTCTCTTTGGCTCATATTGGTTTTTTTGGCATGGCAATGGCGTTGGCTTTTCGTCCTATTAATATTATTTCAAGTTCGTTAAATCAAGTATTCTACCCCATTACTACACAAAAAGTAAACGATAAAGAAAGTATCCTGCGTTTTTTCAAACGTTATATTAGTCGCACATTATACATACTTCTACCCTTATTTATAGGGCTATTTACCATCTTGCCATGGCTTACGGAGTGGCTACTTGGAGCTAATTGGAACGTGACAGGTGAATACATGCAACTGATGCTTCCGTGGTTGTTATTTTCAGCATTGGTAGCCCCAATAACCTATCTAGCGGATCTTTTTGGCAAACAAAAAATAGCTTTAGGCATTGAAATTGCCTCTGTTGTGATGCGATTATCGGGCTTACTAATAGGAATCATGGCAGAAAGTTTTTATCTTGCCATTGCATTCTATTGTTTGGCAAGTGCATTGGTCGTAGCTGGTCAGCTCATTTGGTATAGTCGATTAGTGGTTCAATATGAGAAAACAATAAAAGTTTAATTATGAGAGTATTACAACTTCCATCTTGGTATGTACCCGAAGGCGGCATGTTTTGCACAGAGCAAAGTATTGCTTTGCAAGAGCAAGGTGTGGAGGTGCACATCTTGGCAAACGTAATGCTTCCTTGGCGAAAATACAAAAGGAGCATTTTCTCTTATCCATGGAATCCATTTTTTACCAACGAACACGGCATTCCAATAGTGAGGTATTATGGCTGGCGTATTCCTTTTGCTGATTTGTTAAACATGCATTTATGGGTAAAACATACACTTCGATTGTTTGCTTTATACCTAAAAACCTATGGCAAACCCGACATAATTCATGTACATAGCAGTATGTGGGGTGGGTATGCTGCTTCGCTGATAAAAAAAAAATACGATGTTCCATATATTATCACTGAACATAGAGGTCGTTTTTCCGAAAATTCAAGCGATACCGAAACATTATTGCCTGCGAGCTATACGCCTTATTTGCAAGAAGCTTTTACGCATGCTAATGCGATTGTTGCGGTTTCAAAACAACTGACAAACCGAATACGCACATACGCAGGAAACGCAGTGCCTATTTCAAATATCTCAAATGTAGTTGATACGAATTTCTTTACACCCAAAAAGACACAACAAACTGCTGATTCGTTTACCTTTATCAATGCCAATTCGTTTCATTTTGCCAAAGGCTATGATGTGTTATTAGCATCATTTGAGCAAGTATATAAAATTTACCCCAAGGTAAGATTGGTGCTATTGGGTACGGGATTTGACGACAGGGATTTTACACTTCAACTCAATCAGCTTAGTTCCAAAAATAGAATTGAATTTAAAGGCTACCAAACACCTGAAGGAGTGCGGCATTATTTGCAAAAAAGCGATAGTTTTGTATTATCAAGTCGGATAGAAGCTCAACCCATTGCAATATTAGAGGCAATGAGTTGCGGGCTACCCATTGTGTGTACACAGGTAGTGCCTGCTGAAATAGTGACACCTACGGTTGGCATACACTGTGCCTCCAACGACATACATGCTCTTGCCAAAGCAATGATACAGATGGTAGAAACAAGAGAAAAATTTGATACTGATGCCATACGTAAACAAGCAGTTGAAGTATGCAGTCGCAAAGCGGTAGCAAGCAAGCTAATTGCCATCTATCAACAACACATTGCACATGATTAAACTTGATGCACATAATCGCATGCCTTGGTTTCACGCAAACGGAGTGTGGGCAATAGGTTATTGTTTCGACAAGAACAACGCTTTCGTTGAGAAAATGGATTTAGTACAACTCTTCTCCCATGTACAAACCCCGCAAGATATTGAGGCATTATTACATTCGATTAATGGTCTTTTTTCGGTTATTATTGAAAAAGAAAATAATACCTTGCTGATTACAGATAAAACACGCATCTATCCGTTATTTTACACCATAGAAGGTGATGAAATCTGTGTTTCTGACAATCCCGACTTGCTCTTACCCTCAAAACCTCGTCTCAATAAGCAAGCAGTAAACGAATACCAACACTCATCGGTTACGTTAGATTCAGCAACGCTTATTGACGGTATTTTTCAAGTTACCCCATCCAGCTATTGTTTATTTTCAAATGGTAAATTAGCACATAAAGCATATTGCAGCTATACAGTGCAAGCGAACGAAATCCTTCATTCGCAAGAGCACGAAAACGTGTTTGAAAACGTTCTTACACAGACCTTTCAACGACTTATTGCTTCTGCTTGCAGAAAGCAACTCGTCATTCCTTTGAGTGGCGGATTTGATTCGCGCCTTATTGTGTGTATGCTTGCCAAATTAGGCTACACCAATGTGCTTTGCTACACCGTGGGCAGACCACAGAACCCCGAATTGATACTGGCCCAGCAAGTAGCGACAACACTCGGTTATCCACATATTTTCATTTCGAATGAACAAACCACAGACTATGTGCATGATACAACATTTCAACGCTATTATGCGTACTCTACATCGTACTCCAATTTCTTTTGGATGTACGAATATTTTGGGGTAAAAAAATTAGTGGAGGAAGGATTGGTTGATAAGGATGCGATTTTTGTTCCAGGACATTCGGGCGACTTCTTGGCTGGCAGTCAGCTACAAAAAGCAGGGATTACACAAAAAAGCACTCTGAAAGAAATGAGCAAAGCCATTTTGCAACAGAAATTCGCCTATGGCAAAGCAGAAAGGTCGATTGAAATTACAAAAAGAATTGAACGTTTTGTTCACGAACGGAAGGATAAACTGCCTTATAGTATATTTGATGATTTTGATGTGCAAATCAAATTGCCAAAAAACATCAATAATTCAGCACGCATATATGGCTTTTTCGGACACGAAGTTCGCTTGCCTTTTTGGGATAATGAAATTTTAGAATTTTTCCGAACCCTACCCATTGAACTCAAAGAAGAACAAACTTTTTTTCAAAATTATGTAAAAAATCAGGTTTTTGCTCCCGCCAACGTAAATTTCAAAAAAGAATTAGAATTGCCCTTGTGGAAAATAAAAGGACATCGGATAAAAAATATTCTCAAACAATGGATACCATCAAGCATACTACATCAACTATCTTCGCCACCAGATTATACCTGCATGAAAGAAATCTCTGCTCCACTGCTAAACGATTTACCAAACAAAAATCAGTACGGAAAAGCAAATTACAACCGTATTTTTTTAGATTGGTATTTGCATCAATTGCTCGCAAGATATACAAAAGACTGATCTAATTTCTATACCTCAATATTTTTCCAAAGCAACTTTTTAGCAAAATACATCAAAGGGCGTAAATAAGGTCGTTTATACCATGCCCATTCGCCATTCACTAGCGTATATTCTCCTTTAATTCCATTTTTAAACAAGAATACAGCGTTCGTCGAATGTGTTGAAGGAGCCAGTTTTTCCATATCAAAAATCAATATCTGCTGTGCTGCCAAATACTCAAATAACTTGTCGTACAAATAAAAACTTGCAGCAGAGGCATGCGCTTTCGAACTGCTGGCGGCATACAACAATCCTGCATGCGTATGAGCCTTGTGTATCAAGATAGTTGCAATGCGTTCGTCTGTCTCGTCTTTTGCAAAAAACAATTGAAAATGAGGGCTTAACAACAAAGTTTTAATCATCTTGAAACTAAAAGGTTGTGGCACGTTTTTACTCACACTCATTTCTGTATGCAAATTCAAAAAACAGTGAACATCCTCGTTTGTTGGATTCTCCATTGCCTCAAAAACCAAATTAAACGTATCTGCTTTTTTCAAGTTGCGTTTCCAATTATCGTTGTACTTTATTTCGCCATCAAGGTGAATATAAGAACTGAGAGCTACAGAAAAAAATCCTACTGGACGCAAAAACCCCGCCTGCCGAATGGCTATTTCGTATTGTGCATCATATCGCAGGTTCGACTTAATCTCTATCGCATCAACAGCAAGCTCTTGCAAGCTAGTATAAAACTGAGTAAGAACTGCCATTTTACAATGCACCGTCTTGCGACATTCCGCCTCTATGAGCAACATACGTACACCAAATTTCTGCTTGATATGTGCCACACATGCTACGGTAGGATTGGGGAGCAAATTAACTAGAAATAATAGATTTTTATCGTTAAAAGCACTTTGCACCGTAACCCATGCTTCTGTTTGTGTAAACGGAATAACATCAAAATCACTTGTCAGAGCAAAAAAATCGGATTTACTTACTTGTTCCATAGACTCTTGTATAAGGTAAATAGCACTTCAAAGAAACCCTTGCGAGAGGCTGATAAACAGAAATAAGGTGTTTGTACAGCTCCAAACTCTTGATTCGCTTTGGCTACACCTTTAATCATACTTCCTTCAAAATCAAAGCTGCGTGTCTTATTGGATAAAAACTGTATAGCCTCCCACACCATTAAACTAGATGCTCCAGTATGGCGGTATTCCTTATCGATGGCCGAACTCAAATAATAACTCGATGCGGAATCCCAGACTACATACATGGCTGAACAGAGTCTATTTTCTTCGTTACGCACAGCGAAAATCTGCACTTGAGACCTCTTTTTTGCTTCGCTATATACCGATTCTAGAAATAATTTACTACACAAAACGTCCTCGTTTTTTTGGCGTATAGTGTGCTGTAGAAAATCATAGAAATCAGAAGCGGACAACGATAAATCAAGGTGTAAGTTATTGGTTGCTTTGCGAATATGCTTTTGTTTGCTTTTATGAAAATTATCGAAAACGCTTTTTGTATCAGCAATATTTTCTATTCGGTAGGTATAGCGAGTTGTTTGCGAAAAACCCTCCCAATAAAAAGGCAACCAATTGGTAAGCGAAAAATGAAAATGCTGAGTATAATACGCCCATTTTACGGACTGAAGTTGGTGAATAATAGCCGTAGATGCCTCTTCTTCAAAACTCATCTTTTCCTTTGCCGTTTGTTCGGCAGGATAATCAATCCAAATACCACTATATTGTGTTAATTGCGGCTGCAAGATCATGCGAAAGCCACATTTCGTGATAAAATGATACGGAAGAGCCGCCACTATGCGGTCGTTTTTTTCATACAACAATACATCCCACTCCTTTTGAGCCTTCGTACATACTGCCTCCATCCACCAATAGTGCAGAAACAACGGTATTTTGGCTTTTGTTTCACATAACTGCTGGTATTTCTCTTTGTTTGTCATTTTATGGCGTATCATGCAAGGCTGTTGTGCAAATTTATGTATTTTTGCACAATAGACAACACAAATGAAGAAGTTTTTGCAAAAACAAGTCCGCAGTTTCCAAAATGCCTTTCGAGGAATCGGTATTGCATGCGTTCACGAACTGCATTGCAAAGTGCATCTATTGGCAATGACGATGGTAATAATTGCAGGATTCGCTTTTGCTGTAACTAACTACGAATGGATAGCCTTATTGCTGTGCATAGCCATAGTTGTCTGTTTGGAATTAGTAAATACCTCGTTGGAACATTTGGTGGACATCGTTTCGCCCAACATACAGACACAGGCACGCAACGCAAAAGACATAGCAGCTGGTGCTGTATTAGTTGCCAGTATCATCGGAATAATAGTAGCTAGTATCATTTTTATTCCTAAAATAGCAAATTGGTGGAACGTATAAAACAGCACCTTTCGAGTTTCCTTTCCTTAATTTACCCACAAGTATGTAGCGTGTGTGGCAATCATTTGGTGCAAACAGAAAGGAGTATCTGCGAACAGTGTGTACACGATTTGCCAAAAACCAACCTTCACAAAGTGCCCGAAAATCAGGTGGAGAAATTATTTTGGGGTAAAGTGCACATTGAATTTGCTACCGCTTTTTTCTATTTTCAAAAAGGAAGCGTGGCTCAAAAAATCTTGCATCAATTAAAATACAAAGGGAATAAGGATATTGGTATTGATTTAGGACTGCATTTTGGTAGCGTTTTATCATCAGTAAGCTCTATTTCAACTATCGACTACATCGTACCTGTGCCACTGCATCCGAATAAATTTCGCAAAAGAGGCTACAACCAAAGTAAAATGATTGCTATTGGCTTGTCGCAAGTACTCAATATTCCGATAGAAACAAAAAGCCTTATTAGATGTATCGAAAATACGACGCAAACAAAAAAAGGTGTATTTGAGCGTTGGACTAATACTTCCGACGTATTTGCGGTGCAGAACAAAGAAGCTTTTGCCGATAAACACATTCTGCTAGTAGATGATGTATTAACGACGGGATCCACAGTAGAAGCTTGTGCCAAAGCTATTTTACAATCGCCCAATGCAAAAGTAAGTTTTGTCAGTTTGGCATTAGCCAGTAATTAAAGGACCATGATAGAAACGCTACACCTACACGAAACAAATTCGACTAACGATCTGCTGCAAGCCTTAGTAAAAGAAAAAGACTTGGATGAAGGCTCAATGATATCTACTGATTTCCAAATTCGGGGTAGAGGCGTTTCTGCCAATGTATGGGAGTCGGCCATGGGCGAAAATGTACTGTGCAGTATTTTGTTGTGCCCAACTTTTCTGCCTATTAAGCAACAATTTCTAATTTCGCAAGTAGTTTCGTTGGCTATTGCAGATGTGCTCAGCTCGTACACGCAAGAAATTTACATTAAATGGCCCAATGATATCTATTGGCAAGACAAGAAAATAGCGGGTATTCTAATTGAAAACAACCTGCAAAACAGTGTAATTGCCACTTGCATCATTGGTATTGGACTAAACATCAACCAAACTCATTTTCAGTCGAAAGCGCCAAATCCGATTTCGTTGGCACAAATTACGGGTGCACAGTACGATACTCATGCTATGGCAAAAGAAATACGGAATGCCATTTTTAATCGGTATATTCAACTAATAAAAGAAGAAACATGCATGTTGCAAAAAGAATATGGATCTAGATTATACAGAAGAACAGGAAAGTTTCTTTTTGAAGATAAAAATGGAAAATTCTCAGCCTCTATTGATACTGTAACAGCAGAAGGTTATTTGATATTGAAACGAGAAGATAATAAAATGCAAAAATATTCGTTCAAAGAAGTCTCATTTATTCTCCCTTAATCTCCTCAAAATCAACATATTCTCCTTCTTGTTTTGAAATCTTTTTATTTACAAAATCCTGAGCCATGCGCTCTTTGGGAGCAGTTCCTGCTTTCGGTTTACCAAAAAAGACGCTAAGTACATTTCGTAAAATAGAGAAGAAAAAGACCAAAACAAATAAAGCAATGGCTACGATAAAAAATATTATTCCAATTAAAAAGCTCATTCTGGTTGTCGTTTATTCCGAAGAGCACGCACAATCAGCCATGTGCCAAGAATGATGAACGGAATACTTAGGTATTGTCCCATATTAAACATCAATCCTTCTTCAAACTCTTCTTGGTTATTTTTAATAAATTCGATAAAAAAACGGGCGATAAAGATACCTAAGAAGCCGACTCCGGTAAGCAATCCTTCGCGTTTTTGTGCATCTTTCACCCAATACAAATATATCAACAAAGCAAACAAAGAGAAATATGCCAAAGCTTCGTAAATTTGAGTTGGGTGCATCGGCGTTAAACCTCCATCGCGTACAAAAATAAATCCCCAAGGCAAATCAGTCTCATGTCCGTATATTTCAGAATTCATCAGGTTGCCTACACGTATTAAGCCTGCAGCCAAAGCAGACGGGATAAATAATCTATCTCCCAACCACAAAAAACTCGTTTTACTCACTCTTTTAGCAAAAATCCAAGCTGCAAGTAGCATTGCAAATGCTCCGCCGTGACTTGCCAGTCCGCCGTGCCAAATCATGGGTATTTCTAGCAAATTATCCTTATAATAGTCCCATCCATAAAAGAATACATGACCTAATCGAGACCCAATAATCACCGCTAATACCATGTATATAAAGACCTTATCAGCCCAATCTTCTGGACAATTTTCTCTCTTAAATATTTTACCCAAAATCGTAACTCCAAGTAAAAAACCCATGGCGTAAATCAATCCATACCAACGTACAGTAATAAACCCTAGTGAAAAAGCCTCTGGATTTACATCCCAAATAATGCTTGTTAATGTCATATATATCGAATTTCTATGTGTGTATTACACTTTACCGCAACAGCTTTTATATTTCTTTCCGCTTCCGCATGGGCACAAATCATTGCGACCCACTTTTTTATCTACACGAATAGGTTCTTTGTGCTGTTTTTCGCGCGTATCTTGTTGTCCAGCACTCATAATATCTGATTTCTGCGTACTATATTTGCTATAATCCTGACGACGTTCTTGTTTTGCTTCCCTCAAAGTTTCTCCCTCTTTTACAGGAATCTGTCCGCGCATTAATATAGCTATTGCCTTGTAATTAATCGCATCTATCATCTTTTTGAACAAACCAAAAGATTCTAATTTATAAATTAACAGGGGGTCTTTTTGCTCATAACTGGCATTTTGCACTGAATTACGCAATTCGTCTAATTCACGTAAGTGCTCTTTCCACGCCTCATCAATGGTGTGTAGTAAAATGGATTTTTGGAACGATTTTACTATCTCTTTCCCTTCTGTTTCGTATGCTAATTTTAAGTTAACAGGTATGTTGTACAACCTTTTTCCATCCGTTAATGGAACTTGAATATTTTCGTACACAGTACCTTGTTCTTCATATACTTTCTTGACAACAGGATATGCAATTTCGGCTAATTTATTTGCTCTACGAGTAAAGTTTGCAATAATAGTAGCAAAGATTTTCTCCACCAAATCAATTGTTTTGGTACGCTTAATTTCTTCTGCTTCTAATAGTATATCTACCCCAAATAATTTCAAGCAATCCAAACGTAATTCTTCTTCATCTTGAAAATCGGCATGCAAACTTACCATGTTTTCTACTCCATCGTAAATCATATTTACGATATCAATACCAATACGTTCGCCAATTAAAGCATGTTTTCTACGGGCATAAATTACCTCGCGTTGCGAATTCATCACGTCATCGTATTCCAACAAACGCTTACGAATACCAAAGTTATTCTCTTCTACTTTCTTTTGAGCTCGCTCAATAGAATTGGATATCTGACGATGCTCCATCATTTCGTTCTCTTCCAACCCGAGCCTATCCATAATGCCTACGATTCTATCTGAACCGAATAAACGCATCAATGAATCTTCAAAAGAAACAAAGAATACAGAAGAACCTGGGTCACCTTGACGACCGGAACGACCACGTAACTGACGGTCGATACGTCTACTCTCATGACGCTCTGTACCGATAATTGCCAATCCGCCTGCCGCTTTCGATTCGGCACTAAGTTTAATGTCTGTACCACGACCAGCCATATTAGTAGCAATCGTAACAGTACCACTTTTACCCGCTTGAGCTACGATATCGGCTTCTTTTTGGTGCAATTTCGCATTCAATACGTTGTGTGGTATCTTGCGCATTTTCAGCAATTTGCTGACTAACTCCGATGTTTCTACAGAGGTTGTACCCACTAATACGGGTCTTCCTGCAGCTACAAGTTTTTCAGTTTCTTCGATAACAGCATTGTATTTAGCACGAGCTGTTTTATACACACGGTCATTCATGTCGTTTCGCACAATGGGGCGATTGGTCGGAATAACCACTACATCTAATTTGTAAATATCCCACAACTCTCCTGCTTCCGTTTCGGCAGTACCCGTCATCCCAGACAGTTTGTTGTACATACGGAAATAATTCTGTAAGGTAATCGTTGCATAAGTTTGCGTAGCTGCTTCCACTTTTACACGTTCTTTGGCTTCAATCGCTTGGTGTAATCCGTCAGAATAACGTCGCCCTTCCATCACACGCCCTGTTTGCTCATCTACAATCATTACCTTATTGTTCATCACCACATATTGATCGTCTTTTTCAAATAAGGTGTATGCTTTAAGCAACTGATTGATGGTATGCACACGCTCTGATTTAACAGAAAACTCTTGCATCAGAATATCTTTTTTAGCTTGCTTTTCTTCGTCAGATAGCGTAGCTTTTTCTATTTCTGCAATTTCAGAACCAATATCTGGCAATACAAAGAACTGAGAATCATCACTGTCGCCAGTAATTAAATCAATACCCTTGTCGGTTAATTCTATCGTATTGTGCTGTTCATTGATTACAAAATACAAATCGTCTGTTACCTCTGGCATGCGACGGTTATTTTGTTCCATATACACAGCCTCTGTTTTCAACATAGAAGATTTTACGCCTGGCTCACTTAAATATTTAATGATAGCTTTGCTCTTAGGCAACCCTTTGAATGAACGGAACAACAATAGAGAACCTTTTTCTTGTTCTTTGTTATCTGCCGATTGCATTAATTTCCGTGCCTCAACAAACGTTTTTGTTACCAAGTTCTTTTGTTCCGCCACAATACGCTCTACCTTTGAGCAATATTCTTCGAATAATTGTTCCTCACCTTTTGCTACTGGACCTGAAATAATTAGGGGAGTACGTGCATCATCAATTAAAACAGAATCGACCTCATCAACAATGGAATAATTATGCTTACGTTGTACTAAATCTGCAGCCGTAGAAGCCATGTTATCACGCAAATAATCAAAGCCAAATTCATTGTTTGTGCCAAATGTAATATCAGCTAAATAGGCTGCACGTCTATCATCTGAGTTCGGGCGGTGCTTATCAATACAGTCTACACGCAAGCCATGAAACATATAAATTGGACCCATCCATTCCGAGTCACGTTTTGATAAATAATCGTTTACCGTAACTACGTGTACGCCATTCCCACTGAGCGCATTTAGAAAAACGGGCAAGGTTGCCACCAAAGTTTTACCCTCACCAGTCGTCATTTCAGCAATTTTACCCTTATGTAATACCACTCCACCTATAAGCTGCACATCATAATGCACCATGTCCCATTTGACAAGACTGCCACCAGCCATCCATTCGTTTTGATAAATCGCTTTGTCATTTTCTATGTGTACAAAATCGTGCGACAGCGCTAACTCCCTGTCAAAATTAGTTGCATCAACGGTAATCGTTTCGTTTTCTTTAAAGCGTCTTGCGGTATCTTTTACAACAGCAAACACTTCAGGTAAAGCATTATCAAGAGCTTCTTCGAGTTTTACTACTATCACTTTCTCCAACGCATCTATTTCGTTATATAGTTGCTCTCTATCTTCGATAGGAGTGCCTTCTATTGACTCTTTGATGCTCTCTATTTGAGAGCGTTCCGAAGAAACATATTCCTGAATTTCAGTGCGAATTGCCTGCAAGCGAGTACGCAAAGCATCTGTTGACAATTGTTCTATCTGTGGATATACCTCTTTAATTTTGTCAATAAAAGGTATTATTTCTTTTAAATCACGTTGTGATTTTGAGCCAAATAAAGTGCTTAATATACTAGAAAATCCCATAATGGTTAGGTGTTTATAAAAATAGCAATTGTTATCTATTCACGTATTAAGGTGCAAAGATAACACTATTAATTTGCTTTTTTAGCAAGTGTTTAAGATAAATTATATATATAAAAGTGAGAAGAGGTTGCTGTTTACGAAATGCGTAAAACCCTCCCTACTCGCAAGGTTGAGTTAGGAGAAATGTTGTTTAACTTGCATAATTTTCGGACAGTAGTACCTTTTCTTCTGGCAATAGTAGACAAGGTATCTCCTCTGCGGATGGTGTATTTGCCATACTGACCACCATATGGTTGTGTTCTACTATCCAACTTGTAGCGAAAAGTTTCTGCAGTTACTAAATACTCAGGCGATTTAGTCTTTAAGGTTTCAAAAGAAACAAGGGTTTCTGGATTGATAGGATTGCCAAGATATCTTACCTCGAAATGAAGGTGAGGTCCTGTACTTCTGCCTGTATTACCACCTAAACCAATGGGTTCGCCCGCTTTTACAGCTTGCTCTGTATCTACTAGTATTTTGCTTAAATGACCATAAACAGTTTCTAAACCATTATAATGACGCACCAACACATAGTAGCCATACCCTCTTCCTATTTTGGCAATTCGAACCATGCCATCAAACGACGAACGCACAGTATCTCCTACATTTAGTTTTAAATCTACACCATAATGATAACGAGTACGACGAGGTCCAAATTGCGAAGTTACACGTTGTACATGATCTAATGGATGAATATATCCTTTTACATCTACCTGAAAGGTGTCTTTCATGTTTAACAAGTTGACATTGTAAGGGTTAACAGCCGTATTACTCCACACATTATATGGAGCATTGAATGACATTTCGTCGAAATTCTCAAAATCGTCGAAATCGTCAAAGTTGCTAAAATCATCTTCCGTAGAAGGATTCAGTAAAAGTAAGTTTTTTGTGTTTTCTTTCGGATCTTCGATGTGAAAAATATTATCGTACGAGTTTACCGCTAACAAGTTGCTAGCAAGAGATGTGATAACTAGAAGTAGAAATAATTTGATCCAAGAATAGGGCATAGTACTTTTTTTACAGTTCGTCATTGGCATACAAAAAATCCAAGCTATGTAGCGGATAGTTGTATATTTCTTCTGATTTGAAAAAACGATTGAGTTCGATAACGGCATTTTCAACAGAGTCAGATGTGTGTACAATATTTTCTTGTACGCTCATACTGTAATCACCACGAATTGTTCCAGGAGCAGAATTGCGACCGTTAGTTGCACCCGACATATTTCTTACTACCTGTACAGCATCTAAACCAGTCCAACAACACACGATAACAGGTGTAGTTTGCATGGCGTCTTTAATACGTTGAAAAAAGGATTTTTGAGCTAAATGAGCATAATGCTCGGTAAGTATTTCATCAGATAATTCCACCATTTTCATTCCAATAAGCTGTAAGCCTTTTTTTTCGAAACGAGAAATGACTTCTCCAATTAAGCCTCTTGAAATGGCAGATGGTTTGATTATAACCAAGGTTTTTTCCATAGTATGATTTTATTGACTTACAAAAAAACAATTTATTATTTAAATATACAAGTATTTATGCAAAAATTTAATGAAAATTTAGAACTTAACTGATAATACTCCAATTTAACTGCTCTTTTTTCTTGTTTTTCAGTTCTAAGAGCAATATAGCATGCTCTGGCTTGGATAATTGTGGGTCCCCATTTAGTATCTCCGAAGCACACTCTCTGCCTAATTGCACAAAAGCACCATCTCTCGCCAAATTGGCAATATGCAACTGAAAAGGGATACCACTTTGTTGCGTTCCTTCCAAATCGCCAGGTCCACGAAGTTGCAAATCAGCCTCTGCGATTTCAAAACCATCGTTGGTGCGAGTCATAATTTCGAGTCGTTTGCGTGTTTCGTTCGATATTTTACGTGAAGTAACCAACACACAATACGATTGGTCGGCTCCCCGTCCTACTCTACCACGTAATTGGTGCAATTGTGCCAAACCAAACCGCTCTGCATTTTCAATCACCATCACCGAGGCATTGGGTACGTTTACGCCCACTTCTATAACCGTAGTGGCAACAAGAATGTTTGCTTTGTGCTGGATAAATTCCTGCATTGCAGCCTCTTTCTCAACAGGTTTCATTTTACCATGCACCATACTGATACTTAAATCTGGAAATATGGATCGCATATACTGATACCCATCCGTTAAATTCTTCAAATCTATTTTTTCCGATTCCTCAATCAATGGAAAAACCATATAAATTTGCCTGCCTAAACTAATTTGCTGTTGCAGAAATCGGTTCAACGATTCACGTTTCGTATCTTCAAAAATATGGTTAGTAATAATGGGTTTGCGTCCAGGTGGAAGTTCGTCGATAACCGAGACCTCTAAATCACCATACACCGTCATTGCGAGCGTACGAGGAATGGGTGTTGCAGTCATTACGAGTACATGCGGCGGACGGGTATTTTTATTCCATAATTTGGCACGTTGAGCTACTCCAAAACGGTGCTGCTCGTCGATAACCACCAAACCCAGATTTTGAAATTTCACTGTATCTTCAATAAGCGCATGCGTACCAATGAGGAAATGAATAGAACCATCGAGTAAGCCCGCGTGAATGCGTTCACGTTCTTTCTTTTTGGTCGAACCTGTAAGCAACTCAACCGTTAAGGGCAACGCCTCTAACTGGGCATGTATGGTTTCAAAATGCTGTGTTGCCAATATTTCGGTAGGCGCCATAATGCACGCCTGATAGCCATTATCTATTGCCATCAGCATGCTCATAAGTGCGACAATGGTTTTGCCACTGCCCACATCTCCTTGCAATAATCGATTCATTTGGTGCGCACCACGCACATCATTGCGTATTTCTTTCAATACTTTTTTTTGTGCATTGGTGAGCGTAAAGGGCAAGCATTTTTCGTAATAGCCGTTAAACATATCACCAATATGGGTAAATTGAAAGCCTTTAAAACTTGTTTTCAGTTTATTCGCTTGACGCAAAATTGCCAATTGAATATAGAATAATTCCTCAAATTTCAAACGAGCTTGTGCGCGCTCCAACAATGCCATATTGGTAGGAAAATGAGCATTTGCGATAGCTTCCGAAAGAGAAACAAAATGATATTTTTGGATAATATACGTAGGCAATGTTTCGGCAAGCGAGAGGTTAATTTGCTGTAAAGCAAGGTGAATAAGCTTTTGTACCGCCTTGGAATTGAGGTATTTGCTTTTCATCCTTTCGGTAGTGTGGTACAAGGGCTGAAAGCCCATTTTCGCCTCCTCTTTATATGGCTCAATATCTGGGTGAACGATGGAAAAACTACCGTTGAACAAACTTGGTTTGCCAAAAACCACATAATCGGTATGCAGTTGGTAAGCTTGCAATACGAATTTTAAGCCTTTGAAAAAGACTAATTCTATCGAACTCTGTCCGTCTGTAAATTTAGCCACCAAGCGCTGATTACGTCCTTCGCCTAAAAGCTGAAAGTCTGTTATTTTTCCTCGTATTTGTATGTGAGTGAGTGTGGTATCAATTTCGTGTATGTAGTAAAACCGACTTCTATCAATGTATTTATACGGAAAATGATAGAGCAAATCTTTGATGGTAAAGATGGCTAATTCTTTATTAAACAGCTGTGCCCTTTTGGGACCCATACTGGGTAAGTACATTATGTCAGAATCTAGTAGTAAACCCACAATTTGATTTTAAAGGTGTATATGAGAACAAATATAGAAAAAGTTTTGATGAAAAAGTCGATTCTTATATTATTCATTGTTGTTGTGCCACTAAATATTCGCCCATTAATAAATCCAAGGGTGTAGTAATTTTGATGTTTTCGCGATTTCCTTGCACTAAATGAATATTATGACCAGCCGACTCTAACACGCTAGCATCATCTGTAAAAGACACAGAAAAACCTTGCTGATAGGCTTCTTTGATGCCTGTAGATTGAAAAATCTGGGGAGTTTGCACCAATTTAAATTCAGCCCGATTGACGGATAGATTGTCGCCATTCTCTGCTATTTTTCGCATAGAATCATACACATCTATTACAGGAATGGCATTGCCACACTCCGTAGCTTTGGCAAAAGCCAACTCAATGGTTTGCTTACTTGGAAAAGGGCGCACCCCATCGTGAATAGCCACCAACACATCGTTGGGCACAACAGCTAAGCCATTAAATACAGAATAAAAACGCTCCCTTCCTCCTTTTACGACAGTATGTGGTGCTGTAAATACATGCATTTTGCATAAATCTTGCCATAGGGCAATATCGTCTTCGGGCAACACCACAACAATCTGTATATCTGACTCATACGCAAGAAAAGCATCGATGGTATGCATCAATATCGGTCTTTGTGCCAACAATAAAAATTGTTTGGGCATTTCTGTTTGCATGCGTTTTCCCTTGCCACCAGCTACAATTACGGCATATTTCGGTACGTGTATAAACATATATTTCGGTGTTATTATTTGTACAAAAGTACTATTTTTCCACAAAATACCACTTTAAACAGAATTTTAGAATAAATTTTGGTATTTTTGCATAGAAATTTACGATATGATTATGATACAACGCTTTATTTTAGTATGCTTCTTTGTGTTATTCGCCACAGTGGCAAGTGCTCAACAATATGCAATGCGTGATACAAACACACTGCAGAAAAAAATAGTACTACTACAAGATGAACGTATGGACGAGATTTTGTATAAGGCAAAAAATAATGCTGTTTCGTCAGAAAATAACTTTGTAACTATCAGCGGATTTCGTGTGCAAGTATATGCGGGGAATCATCCGCAGAAAGCACGAGAAGACGCTATGCAGATAGACAAAACCATTAAAGAGCAATACCCGCAATACCATGCTTACGTCTCGTTTACTGCCCCATTTTGGCGTGTACGTATAGGCGATTTTGCCACGTATTACGAAGCCTTATTACTTAGTAGAGAACTCAAAACAATATTTCCTGAATTTGGTAACGAGATATATGTTGTGAAAGATGCAACTGCTCGTATTTTATATTTTTAATTATGAACACAAAACAAACTAGCGAAAATTCTGCTATACTAGAGGGTTTAGCCGAACATTATAAAGCTATTATTGAATTAATCGGAGAAGACCCCGAAAGAGAAGGCTTGATAAAAACCCCCGAACGCATGGCTAAAAGCATGCAATTTTTGATGCGAGGGTATTCACAAGATCCCGAACAAATTATTCGCTCGGCGATGTTTACAGAAGATTACAGTCAGATGGTGATTGTGAAAAATATTGATTTTTACTCGATGTGCGAGCACCATATTTTGCCGTTTTTCGGACAAGCACACGTGGCATATATCCCGAACAAAAAGATTACAGGCTTGAGCAAAATTGCCCGTGTAGTCGATGTTTTTGCCCGCAGAATGCAGGTGCAAGAACGCCTTACCACGCAAATAAAAGAATGCATTCAAAACACGCTCAATCCCTTAGGTGTAATGGTGGTAATAGAAGCACAACACATGTGTATGCAAATGCGAGGAGTAGAAAAACAACACTCGATAACGACCACTTCGGATTTTACAGGCGTATTTGAGAAAGCTAAAACACGTGAAGAATTTATCAGTTTGATTTCGAAAAAATAACACGAACTTAGCTCTGTGTCTAGATAAAAAAAGCAAGAAACTTAAGTTTCTTGCTTCTCTGTTTTGTATAAACTTAAATCCTATTAGTCCGTTTTCTTTCTCAACTCAAAGTTAGCTCCTAAGTATTTTTCACGTACTATCGGATTTTCGGCTAATTCTTCTGCTGTGCCTTGAAACAAGATTTTACCTTCGAACAAAAGATATGCTCTATCTGTTATACTTAAGGTTTCGTGTACATTGTGGTCGGTAATTAAGATGCCAATGTTTTTTTCGCGTAGCGTGGCCACAATTCGCTGAATATCCTCTACGGCTATGGGGTCAACACCTGCAAAAGGTTCGTCGAGCATAATAAAGCTTGGCTCTATTGCCAAACAGCGGGCTATTTCGCATCTTCTACGTTCGCCACCAGAAAGTTGATCGCCCAAACTTTTGCGTACGGTTTGCAAACTAAATTCTTCAATCAGCGTTTCCAGTTTTTCATGTTGGTATTCCTTAGAGAACTTTGTCATTTGCAAAACGGCCAAGATATTATCTTCCACGCTCATTTTACGAAATATGGAATTTTCTTGTGCCAAATACCCAATGCCTTTTTGTGCTCGCTTATATACTGGATAGGAAGAAATATCTAAATCATTTAAAAAAATACGTCCTGCATTGGGTTTCACTAGCCCCACGGTCATGTAAAATGTAGTTGTTTTACCAGCTCCGTTAGGTCCTAACAAGCCAACAATTTCACCTTGTTTTACAGAAATAGACACATCATCAACAACGGTACGTTTTTTGTACCTTTTTACTAAATTCTCCGTGCGGAGTACCATTTGATTTTCTGACATTTTGGTTGTTTAAATATATCCTTCTCCGTGTTGTAAACTAATATCTGTTACAAAATGGCGGATGCGTTGCTCATCTTCTTTTTTGCATATTAAAAGAACATTGTCCGACTCTACCACAATATATCCTGAAAGATTTTGCAATACAGCTAATTTATTTTCGGGTAGCACCACGATATTGTCTTGGCAATCGTAAAATTGACTTTTACATTTGAGGGTAACGTTGTTGTTTTCATCTTTTTTCGACATATCGTATAGCGAACCCCACGTTCCTAAATCAGACCAACCAAAATCGCCATTCAACACATACACATTTTCTGCATGCTCCATAATACCGTAGTCTATGGAAATACTCGGACAAGAGGGGAATATTTCGTTGATGAAAGACTGCTCTAAATCCGTATTGAATTTATCTTTTCCCGTTTCAAATTTTTCTACAATATCGGGTAAATAAGCTGTAAAAGCATCCCAAATAGCAGAAACGCTCCAAATAAATACGCCTGAGTTCCAAAAAAATTCGCCACTATCGACAAATACCTTGGCAAGCTCCATGGTAGGTTTTTCGGTAAATGTTTTTACTTTTTTAAAATCACCCATGTTTTGATCACTAATCTGAATGTAGCCATAACCCGTTTCTGGGCGATTAGGTTTAATCCCTAAGGTAAGCAAATTGGCATGTTCGTTTACAAAATTCAAGCCTCGCTCAATGGCATTTAAAAATTCCATTTCCTTTAATATCAAATGGTCGGCAGGGGCTACCACCATATTTGCTTTTGGATTAATGGCTTTGATATGACTAACTGCATACGCCACACAAGGAGCTGTATTTCGGCGATTGGGTTCGAGCAATACTTGAGAGGGTTTAATCAGGGGCAATTGCTCCAAAATAATATCTTTGTAATCCTTGTTGCTTACAATTAAAATATTCGATGCTGGTACAACT
>JAGNUZ010000084.1 GCA_017986765.1 Paludibacteraceae bacterium
TAGTCGCACTAACGAAGGCGGTTATTTTGCTTTGTACGTTTGGCATTATTGTGGTGAAAAGTATTGATAAATTTTATCATCCGCAAGCTGTAGAAGGAGGTGTGATAGCATGGGTTGCAGGTATAGGCGTAGTGATTAATTTGGCTACAGCGGTGCTGTTTTTACGCAATAAGGAACATGACCTAAATGTAAAAGGGGCTTATTTGCATATGATAGCCGATGCTTTGGTGTCAGTTGGAGTGGTGGCGTCTGGCATTATTATTGTATTTACAGGTTGGAGTATAGTGGATCCGATTATCGGATTGCTTATTGCTACTGTTGTGCTTTTCTCAACATGGAATTTGCTTACAGATAGCCTTCGCTTGTCTTTAGATGGTGTGCCTGTGGATATTGATATCGATGAGATAGCCGCACTTATTGAGCAAAACCCTGCAGTAAAGAGTGTTCATCATTTGCATATTTGGGCATTAAGTACTACCGAAACGGCGCTCACCGTACATATTGTACTCGAAGATATGATGTTGCTAGAAAAGGTAAAGAAGGAGTTAAAAGAACTATTGGCAAAGCATCAAATTGCTCATGCTACTATTGAGGTGGAAACCACAGAAAGTATCTGTCAAGAAGTTTGTTAGGAACTACTTGGGTACTTTTATTATTCCATTATCATTTTATAAATAGAAGTAGTTTTGTCTGTAATTTTGTATCTATTATCTATACGATAGCCCATTATCCATACAATTTCGCCGTTTGACTCTACTATCCAACAGGTTTCTTTTTCCCATTGATTGATTTTTTTGTCAATAAAGAAATCACTAACCTTCTTTTTCTGTTTCATCCCTAAGGGGTGAAAACTATCTCCTTGTTTCCATTTGCGTACGGTAAGCGGGAATGTTAGTTTGCTGAAATCTACACAAGCAATGTTTGCTTGTGTAGGAGGTGTAAAAGCAAGTTCTTTTTTGAATATAGATAGATGTATGCCAATAGGTGTAGCAACAAGAGTATCTTTTTGATGTATCAGGAAGCTTTGTGCGGTTTCTTGTTTGATAGGAGTAACAATTAAGTAGTCTCTGTCGACCACCAACTTGTGCGTGTTGGAATAATATATTTTACCACTTCCAGTACCTATATTTTCAAAAAGAGTTGCACATATTTTTGGAGAGAATGTCATGTTTTTTAAGGCTTCAAATAAAATCGTTTTTCCGTTTTCCTCATTGACAATCTGATGAATTGGAATGCGAAAATTATCTTTATCCTTGTAGATAATCCATTCATTCAATTTAGATGTGATGTATGTTTGATAAATATTCGCCGTTTGCTCAAAATTATCTATATTTCGCAGCATGGTATCTGTGAAACCTGTGTTGATTTTGCTGATGATAGGAATAAGTTGATTACGTACAATATTGCGGGTATATACACTTTCGAAATTAGTTGCATCTGTAACGAAAGAAACCTTTTTTTCTTTTAAATACGTTTCAATGTCTGCTCGCGATATGCATAATAAAGGGCGTATGATGTGCCCGTTTTTTGGTTTAATTCCTGTTAGTCCCTGAATACCCGTACCATTTATTAGGTTAATGAGTATTGTTTCGATAGAATCGTTTTGGTGATGTGCTACCGCAATAGCAGAGGCATTATGCCTGATACGAAGTTCTTCGAACCAAGCATAACGGAGATCTCTTGCCGCCATTTCGATGGATATTTTTTGTAGGCTGGCATACTTCTGTGTATCAAAGAGTTTTGAGCTATATGCAATATTATGTTCTTGACAAAATTTGACAACAAACTTCTCATCGTTAAACGAAGATTCGTTTCGCAATTGAAAATTACAATGTGCTACCACTATCTGATAACCCAATTCTTTTAATATCAGTAATAGAGCCATCGAATCAGCTCCGCCACTAACACCGATAATAACAGTAGATGAAGGAGGAAGCAACTTCCACTTTTGAATATATTGATGAACTGTATCAAGCATATAACACGTTTTTTACAAAAGTAACATATATTTTACCCTCATATAGCTACTTATGTTTAAAAAATGCCAAATAATTTTATTTATACGAATAAGTCTGCTAATTTTGCACAAAAGAACTTATTTGTGCAATGAGCAAAACCGGAACAATACAGACAAGCATTACAAATACACGTGAACTATTATTGGAGGTGGCACGCCAACTTTTTGCAAAAGTAGGTGTTACCAATACAACAATGAATGATATTGCAAAAGCAGCCCAAAGAGGACGCAGGACGCTCTATGTGTATTTTAGAAGCAAAGAGGATGTTTATTTTGCTGTTGTGGAACAAGAAATGGAGAAGCTACTAGATGCACTTGAAGAGCTTGCTATTTCGAGCGAACCTCCTCAAAATAAGTTGATTGACTATGTTTATACTCGTTTGGATACGATAAAAGAAATTGTAAATCAAAATGGGACCTTGCGTGCGGATTTCTTCAGTGATTATAAGATGATAGAAATGGTACGTAGGAAAATGGATGAGAAGGAACATATTCTTTTAAAAAAAATACTTCAAGATGGTCTTGAAGCAGGTGTTTTCTCTCTCTCAAATGTTGATTTTACTGCTTTCTTGGTGTTAAATTCTTTACGAGGTATGGAAATTCCGTATATGAAACAAAGTGTTTCCGATAAAATGAATGACTATAAAGAGGATGTGGTACGTATACTGTTTCATGGATTGTTGAAATAGTTATTTAACCCATTTTTTCACTTCTATGTCTTTAGTTTCTTCTATTGCTTGAGTGCTTTTTGAACGGTTTCTAACTCCAGAATTTTCAGATTGTTTCACTGTTGCATAGTCCACATAGAGCGTGCTATTTCCTGGTATTTTAAACCCAATTTGGTTGCCGTACATTTCAATTACATCATCTAAATCACTGTGATATATAAAATTACCGTTGATGTAATAATACAAACTGTTGTCTTTTTTGCGGACAGCGAGTGTGTTGAAGTCATTTGCCTGAATACCATCTATATATAAGTCAATAAAAGGACCTAAGCATTCGCTTTCGCCTACATATGTGTGTTTTTTATTGTTGTGATAGAAATAATGAACTGAAGTAGGGTTTGTGTCGTCTTTATACGAGCCATATACCAAACCAACAGTGGCGTCGGTTTCGTTACTTGTTACTTTGATACGAGCCTCGAAATAAAAATTCTGTGTAGTCTCGACGCTTCCTTTGTTTAATACATAAAACGATTGAGAACTTTTAGTTGTAAAGCTATAAATCCCGTTCTCTATTTTACTTTCGTAAAGGGTATTTTCTCCTATTGTCCAATCAGAATTGCTCGAAAAATCTTGTTCTATAACAGCAGTTTCATCTATATTTTCAAATTCTGGTGTAAAGGTACTCCATTCTGGCACTTCATTCATGTTTGTAAATAATTCTTCGATATAATATTCCTTCCTAAATCCTCTGTAGTTGATGTTGGAGCTTCTATCGTTAGGCAGTTCATCGCCACACATCATTGTTTTCCAATCACCATTTTGCAATACTGTATTATTGTGCATTCGTTTTAATAGACCATGACCCAATTCGTGAAAAATTAGATCTTCTTTAATGTCGTGAGCATTTTTTGCTTTGCCTGCAGTACTCCAATAATCTGCATCGATTTCAATTAATACAGGATTTCGTTTGTAGTAGGCTAGTCCCGCAATGTTATTGTCTAAATTAGCAAAGCGGACGATTAATCCTTTGTTGTCAAAATTATGCCCATACCGTTTTGCGTCAGCTTTAAATTTGTCCACATAAGGAGCAAAGTCAGCAGGAACCTCATAGGTGTGTATATTCCATTTTTCGCACGAAGTGCAAAACAAGATGAATAAGCTGTATAAAATAAGGTTACGCATGTAATTTTGCTGTTTACGGTGTTACATTGTGTAGGCAAATGTAAGTTCATTTTTCTATTATTTGTGTCAAATTTCCTCTTTTTTATGAAAAAAAACCAAAAAAATGGACTTCTACGGATTTACTGTTAAAAAGTATGTGTATCTTGCATCTGTTTAATTTAAAAACTATAATTATATGGCTTCAATACATTTTAAAGGAGAAAAAGTAAATACCAACGGAGAATTACCCGTAGTTGGTTCTTCTGCACCTAATTTTACTTTGGTTAGTACAGGATTAGCTGATGTTTCTTTGTCAGAATTCAAAGGGAAAAATATCGTGATGAGTATCAATCCAAGTTTGGATACATCGGTGTGTGCAGCTACTGCACGTAAATTTAATACCACACTGTCGGAACTAACGAATACAGCTGTGCTATATATTACCAAAGATTTACCTTTTGCTCACAGTCGTTTTTGTGCCACAGAGGGCATTGAGAATGTGGTCAATTTATCGGATTACCGCAATCCAGAGTTCGCAACCCAGTATGGCGTACTATTGCAAGATGGTGTTTTGAAAGGCTTAATGGCACGAGCTATTGTGGTAATAAATGCTGATGGAAAAGTCGTTTATACTGAAATGGTAAATGAGATTACGAACGAACCAAATTACGATAAGGTAATTGCTGCATTGAAATAATACGAGAAATAGAATTTCAATCTGATTTTATTTGAAAAGAGAGAAGCTTATGCTTCTCTCTTTATTTTTCCACCTAACTGATTGATACGCTGTTCGATATTTTCGTATCCTCGGTCTATTTGTTCAATATTGTGAATTACGCTCGTTCCTTTGGCACTCATAGCAGCAATGAGTAAGGCGATTCCAGCGCGAATGTCGGGAGAGCTCATAACGGCTTTGCGGAGTTTGAATTTATCTCCCAATCCGATAATGGTGGCTCTATGTGGGTCGCACAATATAATTTGAGCACCCATGTCGATGAGTTTATCGACAAAGAATAAGCGACTTTCAAACATTTTTTGATGTATCAATACGCTTCCTGTCGCTTTGGTAGCCAATACCAGTAGTACACTCAATAAATCAGGTGTTAATCCTGGCCACGGAGCATCGGAGAGCGTCATGATAGAACCATCTATGTATGATTCTATGGTAAAGCCAGATTGTTTTTGTACGATAATATCATCTCCTTCTACTTTCAATTTTACCCCTAATTTACGAAAACTATCAGGTATAATGCCTAAATTTTCGTACGATACATTTTTAATTGTGATAGAAGAATTTGTCATAGCAGCCATAGCAATAAAACTGCCAATTTCAATCATGTCAGGCAAAATAGTATGCTCGCATCCATTGAGTTTTTCAACGCCTTCTATGGTGAGGAGGTTGGAGCCGATACCACTAATTTTTGCTCCCATGGCATTGAGCATGTTGCACAATTGTTGTACATATGGTTCGCAAGCAGCATTGTAAATGGTACTTGTTCCTTTGGCTAAAACGGCTGCCATTACGATATTGGCAGTGCCTGTAACAGAAGCTTCTTCGAGCAACATATACGTGCCTTTTAATTGTTTGGCATCAAAGCGATAGAGTTGTTCAGCAGAGTCGTAGCTAAATTCTCCACCCAATTTTTGAATACCAAGAAAGTGTGTATCCAATCGTCTGCGTCCAATTTTATCACCACCAGGTTTAGGGATAATAGCATGTCCAAAACGACCGATTAAAGGACCAACTAGCATCACCGAGCCTCTTAGAGAAGCACTTTTTTTGTAGTAAGCAGGCGTGTCAAATATTTTTTTGTCTATTGCATTGGCTTGAAAGGAATACGAATGTTCCGTAAGTTTTTCAATACGAACACCGATGTTTCCAAGTAGTTCGATTAGATTATTCACATCCAATATATTGGGAATATTATGAATAATAACTTTTTGGTCGGTTAATAATGTGGCACAAATAACTTGTAAAGCTTCATTTTTTGCTCCTTGTGGTGTGATTTCTCCCGATAGAGGATGTCCTCCTTCAATTACAAAAGATGCCATATATTTATTTTTTTTTGTTTTTATATGTTAAGGTTGGTCGCACTTTTGTTACTTTATTGTGAGCCAAAATGTCTTTCGACTCTTTGAGCTTGAGCGATTCGCTTGTATAACTAAATATTCCGTGCGAGAGTTCTTTTAAATCGTCGTATATTTTTTCATCATCTACTTCTTTGTTCCAAGTTAAGTAGCTTTTTTTCATGTAGTTGGCAATCAGTTCGATCAGTCTGTTTTTGTCATCGCCTTCGGGAAATTCAAGGGCTTTGTTAACCATGGCTTGTACCGTTTTGCCATAGTGACGATATCGGATAGATGATATAGGGTAAGGTACTCTATCTGGTTTAGTATTTAAAATTTCCAGCTTTGGCACTTCGTAAGGGTAGTCGATATCTAATTTAAAATCAGACATAACGGCTAAGTGATCCCACAATTTATGCTTAAAATCATTCACATCGCGTAAGTGTGGAAAAAGCTTGCCCATGATGGCAATAATACTGTGTACACATCGAGTGCGTTCGGTTTTGTCCTCGATGGTGAGGGCATGTTTTACCATTTGTTGAATATTGCGACCATATTCGGGTAAGATTAATTTTTCTTTTAGAGTATAATACTCCATAGAATCGTCTAATTGTGTAGTCATAACATTCATTATGCAAATTTATTTTTTGGGGTTGAAATCATAAATTCTTTTAAGTAAAAAGGTTCAAAATAAGCACTGTCTTCAAATTGTTTGTT
>JAGNUZ010000085.1 GCA_017986765.1 Paludibacteraceae bacterium
CCATCCAACTGGTATTATCTAGCAATACTGATATACACCAAATTGGAGATACTTTACTAGGCACTACCTCTGCTGGACTAATGGGAGCCATCGTAGAGTCTTTGTTGCCTCCTATCGAAAAAATACTACCGCAAATAGATTCTACACTATTAGCTCTTCGCAAAGTGATTGAAAGCGGAGAAGTGAGAAATAGCATGAAAAATATAGAAACAACGACGAAAGAATTAGCGTTGATGTCACAATCGCTTAAAAAGATTGTAAATACTGATGTTCCTGTCATTATGAAAGATGTATCGACCGTAACACAGAACCTATCTAAAGTAAGTACCGATTTGAGCAAGGTTGATTTAGAGGCTACCCTATTATCACTCAATGAAACGCTCAATAATCTTCAGCTTGCATCTACCAAATTTAATGATAAAAGCAATACTGTAGGGCTTTTGCTCAACGATCCATCTCTGTATCTCAACTTAAATGCTACGATGGATAGTTCGAATAAATTACTCATTGATTTAAAAGAAAATCCAAAAAGATATATTCATTTTTCGGTTTTTGGATCGAAAAAATAGTTTTTTTTTCTTTCAACAATCTTAACATTAAGTTAACATTCAGGTGAAACTTCTTATTGCCTAGGAGTTTTATCTTTTTCACACTCAAAAGGGGTATATTTTTTAATACCCTATATATCAATATATTGATTATATTAGAAGATTTAAACCATTAATTCTCAAAGATTTACAACAAAGCACTGAAAAACAAACAGATAGCTTTTTTTTGAAAAATGCAAATTAAAAATGATTTTTTTTAATGGATAATTTTAGTGAAATTTGCATTCGATCATAATCCTTACATGAAAAAATAACTATGAACTCTCCTTACGCTTCTTTTTGGGAAAAATGCTTGGACATTATTCGTGATAATGTCAACGAAACAAGCTTTACTACTTGGTTTGAACCTATCATTCCTGTAAAATATGACAACAATATTTTTACTATTCAGGTCCCAAGCCAATTTTTTTATGAATATATAGAAGCACAATATGCTGATTTATTAAAATCAACATTGAATAGAGTAATCGCACCAAATACAAAGTTGGTGTACCGCGTAGTTGTAGATAATGACAACAAAAAACATGGTACAACTGATGTACCAGGAGCCGATAAAATTCCTTTTCAAGGTAAGAAAAAAATTGGTGTACCAGAATTTGATTCGTACTTAAATATCAATTATAATTTTGATAATTTCGTGGAAGGCGATTGCAACCGTTTGCCTCGTACAGCAGGTATTAATATTGCTAGTCAACCTGGTAAAACCATTTTCAATCCTCTCTTTATTTATGGCAAATCTGGTGTAGGTAAAACGCACTTAGCCAATGCCATTGGATTAAAGACAAAAGAACTGCATCCTCAAAAGAAAGTATTGTATGTGTCGGCAAACTTGTTTCAACTACAATATACCGAAGCATCAAGAAACAATCAGATTAATGATTTCCTACACTTTTATCAGCTGATAGACGTCTTGATTATCGACGATATTCATGAATTAGGCGAAGGTAAAAAAGTAAGTACGCAAAATACCTTTTTCCATATTTTTAATCATTTACACCAATCTGGCAAACAATTGATTATTACTTGCGACAAAAAACCTGCCGAATTAGAAGGATTAGAAGACCGCTTACTTACACGTTTCAAATGGGGTCTTTCTGCTGAAGTTGAGCTTCCTAGTTTTGAAACTAGAAAAGAAATTTTACGTTCAAAAGTAGAACGTGATGGTTTGAAAATACCTGAAAACGTACTCGCATTTATTGCTGAGCATATTACAGAAAGTATTCGCGATTTAGAAGGAGCTATCATCTCACTTATTGCCCAATCAACCATGAATCACAAAGTGATCAATATGGATTTGGCAAAGAAAGTAGTACGCAACTTAGTGAACGTTACCGAAAAGAAACACACCGTAAAAAACATTCGCGATTTGGTGTGCGATTATTTTAAAATACCCGTAGAAAGCTTGCAATCAAGCTCTCGCAAGCGAGAAATAGTACAAGCCCGTCATATTGCGATGTATTTTTCTAAACAACTAACACAAGAATCGCTTACTACTATTGGCAATTCTATTGGCAAACGAAATCATGCTACGGTAATACATGCTTGCAAAACAGTAAAAGACCTTATGGATACGGACAAAACCTTTCGAGGGAATGTCGTAGAAATAGAAAAAAAGTTATCCTTTTAACATTCTTCCAAAAAGCGGCTATAGACAGTCGCTTTTTTTGTGGCATTTTTTTTTGATACGAAAAAAAGCTGTATTTTTACAGCTGTAATTATTCAAAACCGAAAAACAGTATGCTATACACATTTATTCTTGTTTCAGACGAAGTGGACGATTTTATGCGTGAAATTACCATTGATTCTACTGCCACATTTTTAGATCTACACAAAGCAATTCTTGCATCCGTATCCTATACAGAAGAAGGCATGGCGTCGTTCTTTATTTGTAATGAGGATTGGAGTAAAGAACAAGAAATCACTTTAGTGGAAATGGATACTAGCTCAGAATTTGACAATTTTGTGATGGAAGAAACTGGATTGGAAGATTTTATTGAAGAAGAAAAGCAAAAGGTATTGTATGTTTTTGATTATTTTACCGATAGGGCTTTCTTTATGGAGTTAAAAGAAATTACACTAAGCAAAAGACAAGAAAAAGCCATCTGTACCGCTCTTATAGGTGATGCACCAGAACAATTTATTGAAGATTTATTTGTTGAGGAAAAGGCGATAAAGACTCCGATTGTGGGACTACCAATTGATGAGAATTTTTATGGTGATGAGGGCTTTAACGAAGATGAACTAGACGAAGAAAGTTTTAGTGATGTGGACTTCTCGGAAGACATAGACCCTTTAAAATGAATTATTTAATTGTACTGTTGGGTCCTACGGGTGTTGGAAAAACACATGCGAGTATCCGATTGGCACAAACTTTTTCTGCCCCTATCCTATCTGCCGATTCACGTCAATTATACAAAGGCATAGAAATAGGTACAGCGGCACCCACAGATGCCGAAAAAACTTTAGTAAAACATTATTTTGTAGGAACTAAAGATTTACAAGACTATTACAGTGCTGGACAATATGAAGAAGATGTACTATTAGAATTACAACAAATTTTCGCCCACAATCCATACGCCTTGCTCGTGGGAGGATCTATGATGTACATTGATGCTGTATGCAAAGGCATGGATGCTATCCCTAGCGTGGATGACGAAACCCGCCAAAAAGTACTCGCTCTCTACCAAGAAAAAGGACTGGAAGGCATAGTCGAATTGCTCAAAATAGTAGATCCAGAGCACTGTAAAAAAGTAGATTTTAAAAATACCCGCCGTGTAATGCACGCAGTAGAAGTCAGCTTAATGACAGGTAAACCCTATTCCTCTCTACTTACGAACACAGAGGCGATGCGTGATTTTACCATTATTAAAATCGGACTGACTCGCCCACGAGAAGAGTTATATGCCCGCATTAATGAACGGGTAGAAATAATGTTTGAGCAAGGATTAGAAAGCGAAGCCCGAAAACTACATCATTTCAAAGAACTAAATGCACTGAACACAGTAGGCTATAAAGAAATAATGGACTACATAGATGGCAACTATCCGAGCATCGAAGTAGCAAAAGAAAAAATCAAACAACACTCACGGCAATATGCCAAACGGCAGCTTACTTGGTTCAACAAGGACAAGAGCATTCAATGGTTTCATCCAGACGATGTAGATAGCTGTATCAAATACATCAACACATGCGTACAAGACTCCTAATAATCAGTTTCTTGACTCTATACAGTGGATTGTTTGCACAAGTTACCTTGCAACATCGCATTGGCATAGGACATAATCCGACAACAAAAACCTATGCCGACATTAGCACCAATGCTCTGTACAGCCTACCCAATTGGCATTTTCAAGCGGGGGTGAATTGGCAAGGTAGTTCTTATTTAGGCACTTCGCTTCAAGCCCTTACATTGGGAGCTGGCTATAATATTCCCATTTCGCAACCCCTATCCGCAGAGCTGTGCTACATGTATCATCCACATGCTCGCAACCTAATTAGCGAACAAACAGTGGCACTCTCTTTATTGTATCTACCTTCACACTTTGATATCCAAATAGGTACGTATGTGCGATTTTTGCAATCGCAACAAATTGGCAACGAAACGGTTACTGAATCAAAACTCTTTTTATACCAATTAAATGCTTACATCATGCCTAAAAATAACATCTATAATGCCATGCTTGGCGTGCGTAGTTATGATACGTTTGATATTGAGCAGGCGGGCAATCCGATATATGTGCTTCAACTCAGTTATCGACCAAAAGTGATGCAGTATTTTATAGAAGGATGCGTTAAACCAGCAGGATTTTACAATATTTTGGTTCATCCGTTTCACACACAACTAAGAGGAGGCATTGTATGGACACCCTAAAACGAAAACTTGTCGGTAGTAGTATCGTACTAATGTTTGTTGCACTACAATCGTGCAACTTATTACCTACATTCGACCCGTTAAACTTTATACGAGCTAAATCGACTGTAAATGAGCGCTTTGTAGATTCTGAAACGACAAATGCTACCCATCCTATACCCAACGTGATAGTAGCTACAGATACGTATCAGTTTATTGCTGTAAGCGATATTCATATTACTGATTATTCGGACAATTTAGCGCAAGTGTTTGCAGTAGCAGAAACAGACAATACCGATTTTTTGCTTCTCGTAGGCGATATATGCAATGGGCGAACGAAGCAGCTAGAAGCAGCCAAAAAACAAGTAGAAGCATGGGATAAAAAACCGTGTTATTACGTAGCTGGAAATCACGACTTATTTTTTAGTTGGGAAGAATACCTGACACATTTTGGTAGTAGTAGTTATACCTTTGAGGTAGAAACGAGTGCAAGAAAAGACCTTTTTATTGCTATAGAAAGTGCTAGTGGCACCTTTGGTGCCAAACAAACAGCATGGCTAAAAAGACAAGTTGCCAATCGGCATTTGTACCGCCATTGCATCATTTTTACCCACACGAATTTTTTCGCACGACCATTTGATACCAATGGTATTTACACGAAAGAAGAACGCATCAGCCTACTCTCTCTCTTTTCAAGTTTTGACGTAACCATGGTTATTACAGGACATGCACACAAAGAGCATCGTACTGTGTTAGGAAATGTATTGTACATTACACTACCCGCCCTCGAAAATGGGGGTAGCATACGATTTGATGTAGGAAATGAGATACAGGCGAGCACGATTGTGCCATAAAAAGTATAGACAAAAAATACCCAATTTTAGAGAAATAGCGGTTTAGAAATCCATCTAAACCGCTATTTGTTTTTAATAACTAGAGTCTGTAAATTACGGCATCAATAAAGAGCTATCACCATAACTCAAAAAACGGAACTCATGGTTCATCGCATATTCGTACATTTTTTTCCAATCGTTGCCTACGAAAGTAGCAATTAGGAGTAAAAGCGTACTTTTGGGTTGATGAAAATTAGTAATTAATGCTTGTACTACTTTTCGTTGATAGCCAGGAGCTAATATAATCTGGGTAGAAAACCGTAGAATGGATACCTGATTAGAACGCATATGCACTATAATTTCTTGTAAAGATTGAAAAGGAGTGATACCATCTATTTGCTCATAGGCTTCCCATTGCGATACAGCAAAATGATACTTCTTTTGGGATAATTGCACACCAATATAGTAGAGCGACTCCAACGAGCGAACGCTTGTAGTACCTACTGCAATAATCTTGCCCAACGATTGTTGAATAAGTTCAATAGTTGCTATATCCATGGATACTACCTCAGCGTGCATTTTGTGTTCTCCTATCGCACTCGATTTTACAGGCAAGAAAGTACCTGCACCCACGTGCAAAGTTACTTCGGCAGTAGCCACGCCTTTGTCTTTTAGATCACTCAGCACCTTATTGGTAAAATGCAACCCAGCAGTAGGAGCGGCCACAGAACCTTGCTCTTTCGAATACACTGTTTGGTATGTAAGTTCATCGCTTGCTTGCGAATCTCGGTGTAAATATGGTGGTATTGGGAGCGTACCCACGTCCTCTAGTATATCTCCAAATGTAATCGATGGGTTATTCCACGAAAAACGAATACATTGTTTATCGGTAATAAGAGTCTCTTTCGTAGCTTGCAAAGTAATTTCGCGTCCTTTTACCAAGCACACAAGTGTTAGCACTTCGTTTTTCCATTTTTTCAAATTGCCCACCATGCATTTCCAAGTACAGGTTTCTGTCGCTTGAAACATAAGTTGATAATCGGAAGGAACAATGGGTTCTAAACAAAAGACCTCAATGAGAGCACCAGTTTCTTTTCTAAAAAATAAACGTGCATGTATTACTTTGGTATTATTAAACACCATCAAAGCATTTGAGGGGATATATGTTGCTACAGAAGTAAAACTCGTATGTTCCATCTCGCCCTTTTGGTACAACAAAAGGCGAGAACTATCCCTTTCGGTAAGTGGAAATTTTGCAATACGCTCATCAGGCAAATCGTAATTAAAATCCTCTATGCGTATGTTTTTTATGTTTTCAA
>JAGNUZ010000086.1 GCA_017986765.1 Paludibacteraceae bacterium
TTAAAAACGAAGAATTAAAATATTATTTATTTTTTGCGTTAGGATTTTCAGCTGTCATCTCTCTAAGTGTGATGTATTATACGCCAGATTTAATGGGAGGCATTGAGCCAACAATACGTCATGGTTTGTTTCAGGTAGTATCGCTACTTACAACCACGGGTTTTGCGACATTTGATTATATGAACTGGTCTCAGTTTACATGGATGTTCTTATTGGTAATTATGCTATTTGGAGGCTCGGCAGGTTCTACGAGTGGGGGTATGAAGATGGTGCGTATTGTATTGCTACTCAAAAACAGCTATTATGAATTTAAACGCTTATTACATCCTAATGCCATAATTCCTGTTCGGTTTAACGACAAAGTGGTTGTACCCCAAGTGATGACAAATGTATTGGCGTTTGCAGTTTTGTATATTTCTATATTAATTATAGGGATGCTTGTATTGGGGGCATTTGGTATGACCTTTGAAGAAGCTATAGGTTCTTCTATTACAGCTTTAAGCAATGTTGGACCAAGTGTTGGTAGTTTAGGACCAGCATCTAATTTTTCCGAAATTACTGTTCCTGCTAAGTGGACAATGTCTTTTCTAATGCTTACAGGGAGGTTAGAATTGTTTACGGTTCTTGTTATTTTGACACCCTCTTTTTGGAGAAAATAATGTTATCCGAAGAAATTAAATCTTTGATTCAGTTATATCAGCACGAGGATGCCGACAAAGTTGCCTTCAAAAAGTTTCCACAAAGTGTTGATGTTCCTTTTTTCCTTCAACAGTTATCAGGAAGAAAGCATATTGCACAAAAAGTACCCGCTTGGACAAATTGCCTGAATGATTTAGTTTTTCCACCACATTTGTCATTTGAGCAAGCATCATCAGAAATAACAGCACGCTACAAGGCCTCGCTCGTAGCCGTAGACACATTGCTTGATGGAACAGGTGGTTTGGGTGTAGATAGCTATTTTTTTGCCCATAGAGCTAAGTCAGTATCCTATCTCGAACAACAAGCATCTTTGTGCCACGTCGCCAAACATAATTTTGCCGCTCTAGGTGTATCGAATATTACTGTAACAGAAAGTACGGTGGAAAAATACATTGCCACCATGTTCCCTGTCGATTGTATTTACTTGGATCCTGCTCGTAGGAGTGATAGAGGCCGCAAGGTCGTTTCTTTGGAGGATTGCACACCCAATGTGCTCGAAATTATCGATACTTTAAAGCAAAAAGCAAAAATAATTCTGATTAAGATTTCTCCGATGTTCGATGTGAAATTAGCTATCAGAAGTTTACCCGACATACAAGCTGTACATATTGTAGCTGTAGATAACGAGTGCAAAGAGCTGCTGTTGTTGATACAAGAGTCTGTTGAACCTGAAAGAAGAATTTATTGCGTTAATTTGCAATCGAATAAAGAAAATCAAACACTTTCTTTTACACAAGAACAAGATAATGATTTGTCAATAATTTTTACATCAGAGATTAAGCACTATTTGTACGAGCCAAACGTAGCCATTTTAAAAGGGGGATATTTCGGTACGCTTGTAACTCAATTTTCGTTAGAGAAATTACATCCGAATAGTCATTTATTTACTTCTGAAGGATTGATGGTTGATTTCCCTGGTAGAATATTTGAAGTCATTTCAGTCATTCCATTTCATAATCAATCTCTCAAAAAAGCATTAAAAGGCGTTGAGAAAGCAAATATTACAGTACGTAACTTCCCTTTAACGGTGGCCGATATACGCAAAAAAATAAAGTTGAAAGAGGGGGGTGATGTGTATTTATTTGCTACAACTTTAGCCAATCAAGAGAAAGTCTGTGTATTGTGCAAAAAAACCAACTAATTAGCCAAAAATAATATTTACCTCAGGAATAATATCAATATTGAATTTTTCTTTCACAGATTCTCTAATTTTATCCGAAAGATAAATAATATCCAATCCGTTGGCTCCACCTTTGTTTATTAATACGAGAGCTTGGCTACCATGTACTGCTACTTTTCCAATTGATTTTCCTTTCCATCCACATTGTTCAATCAACCAACCAGCTGGTACTTTAATTTCCACGTCAGATACATGAAAGCTCGGAATTTCTGGGTATGATTTTTGTAATTCTACAAAGTGTACTGTTGGTATTATTGGGTTCATAAAAAAGCTACCTGCATTACCGAGCACTTTTGGTTCAGGAAGTTTTCGCTTTCTAATCGCAATTACAGCTTTTCTAACATTTTCGATACTAGGCTCGTTATATGCTAAGATTTCTGTTGCCAAACTTCCATAATCGACATTGGGTGTGTGTATGTTTGCTAGTTTATACGTTACGTAGCAAATAATATACTGATTACGAAGGCTTTGCTTAAATATACTATCCCTATAACCAAAAGCACATTCTTTGTTTGAAAACGTTCTTTGTTGTCCTGTTGCAATTTCAATACACTCTACTGTGTGGATGATGTCTTTTACTTCCACACCGTAAGCTCCTATGTTTTGAATAGGTGTAGCACCTACTTCGCCAGGAATGAGAGACAGATTTTCAGCTCCACCTAATTGGTTATTCACACAATAAGCTACAAACTCGTCCCAATTCTCTCCTGCACCTGCACGTAGCCAAGTGTGTTCAGGTGTTTCTTTTACTGTAGAGATGCCCTTTATTTGAGAATGTAAAATAACTCCTTCATAATCGTTGATAAATAGCAGGTTACTGCCTCCTCCAATATGAAAAAATTTATTTTCTTTTAATAAATCACTGGAGAGTAGTTGTTGAAGTTCGGAGGTGTCATCGTATTCAACAAAATAATTGGCGGTAACATCTACGCCAAAAGTATTATGATTGAGTAGAGAGAAATGTTCGAGTGTTTTCATAAAAAATTCTTTATAACACAAAGATATAAAATATATACATCTTGCCTATGATTATGACAAAAAAAACGTAATTTTGTAGTATGAGAAAACAACGTATTCTTATTTCTGTGAGCAATGATTTGGAAACTGACCAACGTGTGCACAAGGTAGCTACATTTTTCCATAATAATGGTTTTGATGTGATGCTAATAGGACGTAAGTTAACTAATAGCAAATCCTTATCTCGTAATTATGCTACCAAACGAATGAATCTGGTGTTTAATAAAGGATTTTTTTTCTACGCAGAATTTAATATTCGACTGTTTTTTTACCTGATTTTTTCTCGATTCACTGTGCTATGGGCAAATGATACAGATACGGTTTTACCTAATTTTATTATTTCAAAGCTTTTTAACAAGGTATTATTCTTTGATGCACACGAATTATTTCCAGAACTACCCGAATTGGTTGAACGCTCAAAGGTTAAAAAAGTTTGGAAAAAAATTGAAGATATCATTTTACCACGCATCCAGCACAGTTTTACTGTGTGCCAATCTATAGCTGATTATTATAAAAATTTGTACGGTATTAATATGCAAGTTCTTAGAAATGTTCCACTTACCAAAGATATGTCAAGCTATGTTCCCGTTTCTGTGCCTAGAGATAAAATAATTCTTTTGTACCAAGGAGCAGTAAATATTGGCAGAGGATTGGAGCAGTGTATTGATGCCGTTTCTTTATTGCCCAATGCTGTGTTGTATATTGTTGGCGATGGCGATGTACTATCACAACTAAAAAAGCAGGTTGAAGATTTACAATTGGAGGGTCAAGTTATTTTTACAGGTAAAGTGCCTTTTCAAGAATTACCACGTTATACTAAAGCTGCACATATTGGTTTAGCTCTGTTAGAAAAAAGAGGCTTGAGTTATTATTATGCATTACCAAACCGCATGTTTGATTTTATACAAGCAGATATACCTATATTGGCAACTAATTTCCCTGAAATGTCTCGCATAATTAATGAGTATAAAGTGGGTAAATTACTCACAAGCAACCAACCAACAGATATTTCACAAGCCATTCAAGAGCTTTATAGTGAGCAATACATAATAAAGAATAATGTAGCTAACTTTGCTAAAGCAAAAGAAGAGTTGTGTTGGGAAAAAGAGCAAGAAGTATTGTATAAGGCTATACAAAGCATAGGTCTTACCAACTAAGATTTAGCTTTTTAAATCATATCAATTTCTTATAAAATATGTAAAAGCGTACATTTTGCAAAAGAAATTCACTACATTTGAATTTAATGATTCCCATCTTTCGAACTACTAAAAGCAATTTGTATGAAGATTTACGAATATCAAGCCAAACAGGTTTTTTCAACATATAATATTCTTATTCCTTGCGAATGAGTGTGTGTGGATATGTTGCTGGAGTAGAAAACACAAGTACAGAGATAAGTTTTTCTCTTGTAACAACAGTACCAGTATTAGTTGGAGAAAGACGTAAACTGGAGTTATTAAACGTGCTAATTGAAGTACCGTTATTAAATTAAATATTTATAAGATAGGATAGTTCTATGAGAAAATTTGGTACAGCTCCCGTTTTTTTTACTGCTATTGCAACCATATTAGGTGCAATCTTGTTTTTAAGATTTGGATTTGCTGTTGGTACATTGGGCTTTTGGGGAGTGATGTTAATCATACTATTAGGTCATTTGGTAACCATACCTACAGCCTTAGCTTTGTCAGAAATTGCTACCAATAAAAGGGTGGAAGGAGGAGGTGAGTATTTTATTATATCTCGATCTTTTGGATTGAATATTGGCTCTACAATTGGCGTTGCTCTATATTTGGCGCAAGCTATCAGCGTGGCTTTTTATGTAATTGCATTTACCGAAGCGTTTGAATTCTTTTTTGTTTTTATGAAAAATACGCTAGGAATACATTTACCTCGACAAGTAATTAGTATTCCTACCATGCTTTTATTAAGCATGTTTATCATTCATAAAGGGGCAAATGTAGGGGTTAAAGCCTTGTACTATGTAGTAGCGATTTTATTTATTGTCTTGTTGTTGTTTTTTTTGGGTTCACCAACTGATACAATGACTTCGTTTGACAATATGCAGAATTTTTCGGTCAATAATATGTCGAGCTTTTTTGTTATTTTTGCCATTATTTTTCCTGCATTTACTGGTATGACAGCAGGTGTAGGTTTGTCGGGTGATTTAAAAAATCCAAGCAAATCTATCCCATGGGGTACAATGCTAGCAACGATCATTGGCATGTTCATGTATATTGCTGTAGCATGGAAATTAAGTGTTTCTGCAACGAGTCTCGATTTAGTGCAACATCAGTTGGTGATGGGAAAAATAGCCATAGGAGGAGCTTTATTGGTGCCTATTGGATTAGCTGCATCTACAGTTTCTTCTGCTTTAGGATCTGTTATGGTTGCTCCACGCACCTTACAAGCTTTATCCAAAGATTTACTTTTTCCGTCAAAGAAAATGAATGATTTTTTTGCAAAAGAAAGAGCTGCTGATGGTGAACCTATGAATGCATCTATTTTAACTTGTGCTATAGCATTTATTTTTGTTGCTATGGGTGATGTAAATGCTGTTGCTGAAATTATTTCGATGTTTTTTATGCTAACCTACGGCAGTTTGTGTTTAATATCATTTTTACATCACTTTGGAGCTTCTCCTTCTTATCGCCCCGAATTTAAATCGAAATGGTGGATATCTCTCATTGGTTTTCTCGTTTCTGTATGGGTAATGTTTCAAATAAATGCAATGTATGCCCTATTGTCGTTTACTTTATTAACATTAGTGTATGTGTATATCAATAAAACGCATACACTCAGAGGTGGATTGTCGATGATTTTTGTTAATACGGTTTTTCAACTTAACCGCAAGATGCAAGTTTTTGTACAAAAAAAGACATCCCTTGCTAAAGATATGGATTGGCGACCAAGCATTATTTGTGTTTCTAAAAAATCATTTGAAAGAGATAATGCTATTCGTTTGCTCGATTGGTTGTCTCATACATACGGTTTTGCTACGTATTTGCATAAAATTGAAGGCTATTTTTCGGCAATTACCGCCGAAAAGGCAAAAAATGAATTGAATATGTTAATAGACAATACCAGAAAGAATACGGCCGTATTTATTGACACCATTATATCGCCATCATATACAACGGCCATTGTACAAGCCATACAGACTCCAGGCATATCTGGCATGGATAACAATACAATATTATTTGATTTTGATAAAAATGATATCAAAGAGCAGCAACAAGCTATAGACAACTTTAATTTAGTAAAAGCAGGTAATTTTGATGTATTATTTTTGTCGTGCGATACCAAAAGCGTGAAATATGAGAATGGAATTCATGTTTGGATAAATGTAACTGATGACGCTAATGCTAACTTGATGATTATGTTGAGCTTTATCATTTTGAATCATCCCGATTGGCATAAAGCTTCTATAAAAGTGTTTGTATTGCTAAAAAGCACTCACGATGAGTCGTACAAAAACCATTTCATCTCATTGGTAAAGGAAGGTCGGATTCCGATTACACTTGCGAATATAGAGTTTATCGTTCATGATAATGCGATTTCGGCAAAAACCTTGATGAAACAGCATTCTGAGAGAGCTGGATTGCTGATTACTGGAGTGAGGGAGGAAAATCTAAATCATTATGGCGAAAAAGTATTTGCTGATTGTGCTGATTTGGGAGATATCTTATATGTTTATAC
>JAGNUZ010000087.1 GCA_017986765.1 Paludibacteraceae bacterium
GTTTCGTCCACACCCCATTCTTGTTTGTTCCAGGTAGTATTAGCATCAAAAAGCATTTGTCCATCGTGCATATAGAGCACTTTGTAACGTTGGTTTGGGCTGTAATTGTCAGGTAGCCAAACATCTATATTTCTTGCTGCGATGTGTTCTGATGAAAAATCTACATGGCGAACAAGTGTACCATTGTTTACACGAGGTAGGGCGTTGGTTTGGCTATGAGCCAAAAATAGAAACCAAAATGACAAGAAAAATCCGAAAAGTAGGTGCTTCTTCATACCATATACATTTTATTTTATTCTAAACAGACTTCTTTTACTAATTTTTTAACATAATTTTTTGTCTCGTAATCAGCGTGGAGCACTTTTTTGTCGCACAAAATTATGTCGATATCAATAGGTATAATTCCTCTCTGCTTGTCTTCATCGCATCTGCCAAGTTGCTTCTCAATTGATTTGAGCATAGCAATCATTTCTGTTGCTTCAAGCGTAGAGTGTACACACACAGCTTTGTTTACAAATGGAAAATCATTCGGCATATTGATGGCTTCTGTGAGCATTTCCGACGAGCAACGAATAATACCAAATGTATTTTCTAGTAATTCCAAGGCTTGGGGTATATGCTTGTTTGCCAAATGGTTACTGCCAATTAAAAGTGTGTAGAGATGATTACCCATAGATTATTTGTTCTGAGCTATTCGTGCTGTGATTTCAATCGTGCGGAGTTTATCTTTATACGAATTGTGTGCATTTGTTTTTTCTATGTCGAGTGAAGCATCGGAGTTTTCATTCCACCTGCGACAGAGGTATACGGAATTATAAATCCGACCGATTTGATGATTTCTACTAATTTGTAAACCCAAAGCGTAATCTTCGCCATAACTGGTGTTTGGCACTTTTATTTCTCTTAATAATGGCGTGTAGAATGCTCTAGGTGCTCCCAGTCCATTGATTCTTAAGGCGTTGTTTCTTCCGTTTTCGGGTGTCCATTCTTTGTGGTCGATTAGTCCTGGAGGAATTAGTTGCAAATTTACATCAGTCATGCTATAAGAACCGATAACCATTCCGCAATTTTGTGCGTAGAAAGCCTCTACTATTTGTTGCAAGGTATTTGTGTTTTCATATAAATCATCGCTATCTAATTGCACAGCAAATTTACCACAGGCTTCATGATGAATGCCCTCTGTCCAGCAACCTCCAATGCCTAAATCTGTGCGGGGAGGTATTATGTGTACAATGGATTTGTGCTTGCTGGCATACGATGCGATGATTTCGGTAGTGCCATCAGTAGAATGATTATCAATGATGATGGTATTAAAAGGAAAGCTTGCCTCTTGTTTTAATACAGACAAAATAGCGTCTTCAATGGTTTTTGCTCTATTCCGAACAGGAATAATAACGGAAGCTTCGTATTCGAAAAGTTCTTGGTGCAAGTTAATGGCTGAAAAAACGGGAGCTAAATATGCCCCAATATTCTTGAGGTACTGCGTGCAAGCTTGTTCCATTTCTATTTGTACTGCACGGTTTTTTGGGTCCACGTAGTCAAATTGTTTTTCGCCACTTTTACGTGTATCTTGTTCTATTTCAGTATATAAAAACTCGTTTAGATGCAATAGTTGTCTTTTCTCCGAAATAGCTAAGCGTAATTGGTACATACCTGCATGTGCAAAATCGTGCGAAAAAGAGGCTACGGCAGATTGAATGGCAGCAGATGGAAAGAGAAGCAATGAACCAAAGTTAAAGTCATCACGCACACTACCAAGTTGATAGTCGTTTACAGGAGCTTTCGATGTGCCACTTGTTGTTTGTTGGTAGTAATCTGCATATACCATTCCCGCTTGCGTATCGGTGGCTACTTGAATGAATCTGTCTAGGGCGAATGCACCAAGATACAAGGATGAGTATTTTAGGTATATCAATGAAAAAGTTTCTTTGCTGTATTCCGCTATGGTGCGTATGGTTTGGGTACTTGTGAGCGAATCAACTTGTAGGATTGTTGCATCAAACCTTGTATTGCTAGTTGTGGCAGCAGTCGCTAATAGATAGATGCTGGCTACCAATCCCGATTCTGATAAAGAAGTGATGGTTTGAGCTACTTGTGCATCGTTTTCGTACGGAATAAAAGCGGAGATTTTCATATCTGTATGTATTAGTTGTATTAATAGTTCAAGAATAATCGCATGAGTTCTAGTTGCTGTGTTGCTGTTGTAAGGGCTTCAAATGGAAATCCACTTATGATAGTTTTGTATTTCCCTTTGTATCCAATAGCGGCCGCTGTGTTGTTTTCGGTATACCGAAGTAATACGGAACTGTTTTTATCTGTTGGTTGTATTGCGTCCACTTGCTGTACAGCATATTGTGTTGGGTTCGGTTGTGTGTGGCAGACAAATTCTTGTTGGCGTTTTTTTGAAGAGAATACATCGACCGTTTTTGTATTTACAGAAGCCTGTGGTACACGTAGTTTGTATTTTAAGGTGTTTTGTGCAAACAGCATTTCTGTTTTGTCTTTTTTCTGTGTGATATCTGAACCAACGTATGCGCCAGTGATGATTATTTTTCCGTTTGTTTTGGTGTAGTTTATCAGTAATTGTTGCAAATCAGCAGGGTAGATAGTGTACGAATGCGTGTGAGTGGTACTTGTTTTTTGTTTGCCAAATAAGATATTTAGTACTTCATAGTTTGCCCAATTGGGCGATACTGCCACTGTTCCATTTCGTGAGCCAGAAGAAAATGAATACCCAAGTGCAGCCATTGCTCGTCCGTGTAGGTAAATATTGTCAAACGTATTTCCAGCAATTACTTGTCCTTCGTAGTTTGCCTGACTAGCACCAAATCCAGGATAATCATTGTCATAAAAAGGAGCCGATTTATTAAACTCTATTTGGTTGCCCGTAAAACCAAGGTCGTATAAGTAAGGCACACCGCCATCGCTTTCGTACATAAAACCTGCTGTGCTGTCTGTGGAAAAGGAGCGGGGAGCATCCACTCTGTCGAAGCCATTGATTATCCATGCTCTGCCTTTTTCTTTCTCGGCTTTGTGTACAGATACAATTTCCGAAGGCATGCTTTCGCCACCATCGTTGATAGCTCCAACTTTAAAACTGTAAATTAGACCTTTTTCAATAGGCAGGGTAATGCTTTCTTTTTGGCTCACGATACCGTTGTCAAATCCACCATCATTGATGCGGGTATATACGATATAGGCATTTGGGATTGCTGTTGGTTCTAATGAATCGAGTACTTTTTCCCAAGATATGCGAACCGAATCTTTGTCTTTTAATTCAGCTGCAAGATGTGTAATAGCCAAAGGCTGAATGGTAAACGGTTGATTGTTCTGTGAGGCAAGAAACTTGACAATACCTTTGTACATGGAGCGAGCTGCTAAAAAACGAAATTCGGGAGAATGAGCAAAACGCATATCATTGAAATTTTGATGCGACAAGAGTTCGATAATGGTCGTGGGTGTTTTCGGAATGCGAGCTTCTACGTACGATTTATCCCAAATAGCCCTTCTGTTCCATTCAACGGAGAACGTTTGCTGTATATCGTTTACTATTTCTGATTGTATAATATCTGTCATATCCCGTGCAGCTATACGATCGTATTTTGCGGGATACTTACCTTTATCATCTGTCGTCATAGCGATGCCCAAAGTGCCTACAATAGAGTCGCCACCGAGTATGCCAGCATCAGTGTGCAACGCAATACAGGCGTCAATAGGAATACCTAAACCTTTGTACGAAGGATGCATAACGGAACCTCCCATTAAATAATTTGCCCAATTAGCACGCCCGAACATATCATCTTGGTAGTCGCTAATCACATCTTTTCGTTGGTTACTTATCAGGCTATCAGGGACACCCGAAAATTGCAAATAATACCGAGCTGCCTCGGTAAATCGAGCCCTTCCGAGCGGTAAAGTAGGGGTAGAAGACATTTCCTCTGGAATAAAAGGAGGATTTTCTTTAGAACGAACAATCCCTTGGGTATTATCAGTTCTATCATTATTGCCAATTCCTCCGCCTAAGCGTATAGCATCTGCCGTTACTACGGTTCCTTTTTCGCCTTGATTGTACAACACAGTAGGGTATTCATTGTCTTTTTTGAAATAGAATTTCCCTAAGTAAATCCACGTTCCACCACCCATTGTCTGATTGATGGTGAACGCTGTTTTTCCTCCTGCATGTTGCACGTGATACAGGGCTTTGTCGTTGCTGTTACGGAGTGTTTTGTAAGCAATCGAAACATAATACCAACCATCTTCGGGAACAGTAAATATCCATACAACACTGTCAGTAAGCGTTGTATAGCAATTTGTACGCAAGTACGTTCCACTTTCAAATGGATTATCTTTGCCTTTTAATTGTTTAATGGGTTTAAAACCGTCGGATTGATTTTCCCAGTTGGTTGATACAAGCATGGTTTTTGCGTTCGCCACATCATTGTCAATAATCACTTCATTGGTTTGCGTATCTCTTTCGCGCGGAATAAAGACGGCAGCACCTGCATTTTCTAGCATTGGAAGCAAATAGGGTAGCACAAAGCTCGTTGTGAGCATGTCTTCTACTGTTCCAAATAGCCTGCCACGTTGCCATTCCCATTTGTCGATATTAACGTTGTAATACCAGCCATGACTGTTCCACAAAGCGATGTGCTTATTTTGTAAGCCAGACTGAATAGAGTAGGGTTTTGAGGTATTTTGAACGATGGATGTTATTTCAGATGTTGCAAAACGCCTATCTGTATCTATTGGAATCGTTGTGCGGTAAAAGTTGGGAACTAATTCTTCAAGAGTGCGGTTGTTACTAATGATATTTAGTTTAACTGATTGATATTCAGATGGTAGTTGTTTGTATATTGAATCGTACAAAGCGAGGATGGTTTTTTCTCTGAAAGGCAAGGTGGATAGGGCATCTTCTACCCATAGGGTGAGGGTATTGTTTTTTTGACTTTGCTTGGTAACGGTAAACTTTGTTTTTTGGATACTAATTTCGGGGGTGTAATTAATCTTTTGAATAGGAGCTGTGGACTTACCTAATGCCGTGGCAATAAACAACCAACTACACAGTAAAATAAGCATATATGGGGAACGGAAAAAGCTAATTCTCATATATATAATTCGTTGTTCTTGGTTCTTATTCTAATCATCAAAAGTACAAATTTATTTTCATTTTTAGCTGTGTAAAATCGTAAAATAGCATAAATTTAGCTTACTTTGTAGCGTATTTTTTTGACAGAATTTATATCCTATTATTAAAAAAAAAATAACTCACATGAAATTACTCGCAGATAGTGGCTCAACTAAAACCCTGTGGATGGTGGTAAACGAGCAAGGCAAAAGTGTATGCGACATATTCACCGATGGGCTCAATCCTTTTTATCAAACTGCTGAAAGTGTGCAACAAACGATAGAAAATCAATTGCTTCCCTCGCTTTCTCCCTATCCGATTGATGAGGTATATTTCTACGGAGCAGGCTGTGCTTTTCCCGAAAAGAATGCGATTATTGCCAAAGGAATACAAGCGGTATTTCCAACAGCAGGTATCGAAATAGCGAGTGATTTGCTTGGTGCAGCACGAGGTTTGTGTGGCAATGATGCGGGTATTGTGTGTATTTTAGGTACAGGCTCCAACTCGTGTTTTTATGAAAATGGAAACATTGTGCAAAATGTTTCTCCTTTGGGTTTTATTTTAGGTGATGAGGGTAGTGGTGCTGTGTTGGGAAAAGTGCTTGTTGGCGATTTTTTAAAGCATCAAATGCCGAAACATCTTGCCGAAGATTTTCAGCAACAATTTAACCTTACACCTGCCGAAATATTGGATAAGGTGTATAAGCAAGCATTCCCAAATCGGTTTTTAGCATCGTTTACTCCTTTCTTAAAGCAACATATCGAAGAACCCTATTGCGTAGCAGTTTTAACCAAAAGTTTTACCGATTTTTTTACGAGAAATATCCATCAGTACGATTATTCCTCACAACTTGTTCATTGTACAGGTTCTATTGCTTTCCATTTTGAAGCAATTCTCAAAGATGTGGCAGAGAAACAGGGTATAAAGATGGGTGTTATCGAACAAATGCCAATGAATGGATTGGTTCGTTTTCACGCTAAGTAGAAAATTTATATTTACCACACGAATCTTTCGTGTGGCAAATATAAATTCCAATTATCTTTGTCTCGTCCTAAAAAAAAGTTTACAAATTAATATTATAATCCTATCATTTGTTTCCATTTTACACTTTTTTGTGTAACCCTATTTCAGGACAAGACAAGTCGCACAGCGACAAAGTGAATGCGGGGGCTAAAACCTGCAAAATGCACGTCAGCCAGCCTGTGCCTATAGGAATTCTATTTGGTGTCTTTCAGCCAGACTGTCAGGGTCTTATACCTATGGTGAATTATATTCAAGTGTGTTACTAGTTTACCCTTCCAGCCGGTTAATTTCTCGCTTTTTTACAACAAAAGTAAAAAATCAACCTCGCCTTTCAAAATCCTTTTTTTTCGATGCAAACCTAAGAGTGTGTGTTATGTGCTAGGTGTTTTTTTGTTTCTAACTTTCTATTTTGGGCAATTATATAAGTC
>JAGNUZ010000088.1 GCA_017986765.1 Paludibacteraceae bacterium
GTAACTGTTGTTTTTGGTTGAAAAAAGTAGTAAGTATTTCTGCAATGATAGCAGGCTCTTCCATTCTGCCTTTTCCTTCTAAACCGCTAGCTAATTGACCGCTAGTAGCTTCGATGATATGGTTATTTCGTTTACGAAGCGTGGCAATGTTTTCTTGTGTACTTGGGTGTGCATACATATCTAAGTCCATTGCTGGAGCTACAAATACGGGGCATTTACACGAAAGATAGGAGGTTAGTAGTAAATTGTCAGCGATACCATGAGCCATTTTGCCAATCGTATTCGCTGATGCGGGTGCAATGATAAATACGTCTGCCCATAAGCCAAGTTTTACATGACTGTTCCAATTGCCATTGGTAGGATCGAAAAAATCGACTAAAATCGGATTTTTCGAGAGTGTAGCCAAGGTAAGAGGAGTGATAAACTCCTTGGCAGTAGCTGTCATTATCACCTTTACTTCCGCTCCTTTTTTTACAAATTCGCGTACAAGATAAGATGTTTTATAAGCAGCAATACTCCCTGTAATGCCTAATAAAATTTTTTTACCTTCTAACATATGTCTTTATAAATAGATAAAAGAATATTGAAACGGAATAAACCACCTCCACATTCTTTTATCAAAAATTATACCTTTATCAAAAAATGTTTTATTTCATTTTTGAGGGATTGCGGTAGTATGTTTTGTCTTCCAAATATTCTTGTATGCTTAGCAATGTTGCTTTTGGTAATTGCTCGTAATACTTCGAAATCTCAATTTGTTCTCTGTTTTCAAAAATTTCTTCTAAATTATCTACATTGTTAGATGAAAATTCTTGTAGCTTTCTTTCTAAATCAGATTTAATCTCAACGCTTATTTGATTCGCACGTTTGCCGATAATTTTTACTGTTTCATAAATATTACCCGTATTTTCGCACAAGCTATTTGAGTCTCTAGAGATGGTGCTTTTAGGAGCGTTTGATTTTTTGTAGTCCATTCGTATTAGCTAAATTATGTGAGTTTTTGTATAATTTTTCCGAGGTCTTCCTTTAGTTGTAATACCTCCTTGAGGTGCTTACTTGTAGGATATTCTTGTAAGAAATATGTGCATTCGTCAAAGGCGATAGTGCTTCTTTCATATAGTTTTGCATCCACACTTTGAATTGCTTCTTGGTGTTTTGAGCGCACAATTATAATAGCAAAATCTTCTTTCAATTTTGATTGAGGATATTCCTTTATAGCATTTTCGGCAGTAACGATGGCAGAACGGTAGTAGTTGTTGCCTCTATAATTGCCAATGTTGTAATATAAAAGTGTACTAATAAGTTCTCTTTCAGCTAGTTTTTCTTTTAATTCTTGTACAAGAATCTGTATTTGTACCGCTTTGTCTGTTTTGGGAAATTCTATCAAAAAATTATTGAACAATTCAATGGCTTTTGCACTAGACGATTGATCCAGTTTAGGTTCAGGCGATTCTTTGTAATAACTCAAAGCATGCATGTAGGCAGATTCTTCGAAATGTTTTCCTTTAGGATAACTTGTGGTATATGCCTGATAATAATGTCGTGCAGATAGGTAATCTCGTTGTTGAAAATAACTAGATGCTATTAAGTATAGAATGTTTTCCGACTTGTCTGTACCTCTATAAAATGGAGTTACGTCTTCAAGCAAGATCAATGCACGTGCATAATCAGCCTTTTCATAGTATGACAAAGCAGCTTGGTATTTTACCAATGGGTCTGGGTTTTTGAGTAATTTCTGGTAGTCGCTACATGAACTTAACAAGAACAATAATCCTCCCAAAAATAGAATATATAATTTACGCATGTTTTTCTTTAATGAATAATCTACAAACTTACATATTTGCGGTGAATGTTGAAAATAAAAAATGCTTTTTTAACAAGAAATCTATCATTTCCATTTATAGCGATCCTTTTTGTGTAGTCCTGACCTTATCCATAAGTACAAGTTTAACAAAGGAAGCAGTATATCAAATATAAAGATTGTACTGTAGTATTTTCGTTCTCCTAGCGTATGAGCAATGGAATTAATAATAAACAGCTGTATGCCATAGCGGATTAAAAAGAGGGATCCTAATGTTATTAAGAATACTGTATTTTGGGGCAAGATGATAAACAATGTAAGCAAGCTAGTGTAGAATAATCCACGTGTAATAAGCTCTGTTCCCAAAATTGCTTTTCTACTCAGTTTGTAATACTTTGATGTAGAAATATGGCGTTGTTTTTGATTTAGCCAACCACTAAAGGTGCTATGCGGTTCGGATATGGTAATACTATTAGGGTTTATCTCTATTTTTGTATTGGTTGTAGAGGCTGCTTCGTTAATAAACAAATCATCATCACCCGATTGAATATTTAGATGAGATGCAAATCCTTTATTCTTATAAAAAAGAGTTTTGCGATACGCCATATTTCGACCTACACCCATATAGGTTTTTTTTGCCAATGCAAAATTCAAATATTGCACCGCAATAAATAAGGTATCGTATCCAATAAGGTGATTCAAAAATCCCTTTTCTTGGCGATATGCACCGTATCCAAGCACTATTTCTGTTGAATCATCAAAATTTCGCACCATCTTTTCAATCCAATCTGGTCTTTTTGGCATACAGTCTGCATCGGTAAATAACAAAATGTCATTCTTTGCTGCTTTTATCCCTAATACAACGGCGATTTTTTTAGAATCAATGTATTTAGCCGCCTGTGGCACAAAACTCGTACGTAAATGTGGGTACTTTTGTTTGAGTATAACTAATAAATCTTCACTTTCGTCGGTTGAAGCATCGTTAATAACAATGACTTCGTACGAAGGATACACTTGTTCTAATACTGAAGGAAGTAGTTTTGCGAGATTCTCAGACTCGTTTTTTGCGCACACAATGACACTTACAGCAGGCTGTGTAGTGTTAAAAGGAATTTTATCCTTTTTAATTTTATTTTTGTAAACCAGTACTTTTGTATAGCATCCTAGATAATATAGAAGTTGCACAACGAAAGTTATCAACAATATACCAATTACGATAATTTGAATTGCTGATAATGAAAGGTAAAAAGATGAATACATGGTTGTACTGCTTATTTTATAAGTCTTCTGTTAAAAACACATTTGGTAATTGTCTCAAGTTATATTGCGAAGCCATCACTTCTCCGTAAGCACCTGCTGAGCGTAAAGCGATTAAATCGCCTCTTTTTACTTTGTTTATTTGCATTCCTTTTGCAAAAACGTCCGAAGATTCGCAGATAGGTCCTACAATATCATAGGTCTCATTTTCTTCCTCTGAAGAGAGATTTTCTATAAAGTGGTATGCTTGGTATAAGGCTGGACGGATTAATTCCGTCATACCTGCATTTAGAATGGCAAATTTTGTGTTCGTACCTTCTTTTACATACAATACTTTGGCTATTAAAGAGCCGCATTGAGCTACAATCGAACGTCCTGGTTCAATATGCAAACGTTGGTTGGGACGCAATGCAATATGTTTCACAAATACTTCGATGTATTTTGCGAAATTAGGAATTGGGTTTTCGTTCGGATTTTCGTAATCAATACCTAATCCTCCTCCAACATTTATATTTTCAATATTGACATTCTGTGCCAACATAAATTCTTGAATTTCATTTATTTTTTTGCATAGGCTTACAAAGTTGTTCATATCCTTAATTTGCGAACCGATGTGGAAGTGTAGTCCGATTAGTTTTATGTTGCTTTGTGTTTGCACAAGTTTAATGACCTTTTCCAAGTCAGAAAGGTTGATTCCAAATTTGTTTTCAGAAAGACCTGTTGTAATATAGTGGTGTGTATCTGCTTTTACATCTGGATTAATCCGTAACGCGATAGATGCTGTTTTGTTTTTTTCTTTCGCTAATTGGTTAATGATTTCAATTTCGGGAATTGATTCGCAATTAAAGCAAAAAATGTCGTTATCTAAGGCAATATTTATTTCCCAATCATCTTTTCCTACGCCTGCAAATACTATTTTTGATGATGGAAATCCAGCTTTGATGGCGGCTTTAATTTCATTTCCACTCACACAATCTGCTCCACAACCAGTGTTTGCAATGATACCCAATATTCGATCATTGGCGTTTGCTTTAACCGCATAATGAACCTCTATATTGTGCTTGTTGGTTTCTTGTTGCAACGACTGTATTGTTTGGCGTAGTAATGCAGTATCGTAGTAATAAAATGGAGTAGGTAGTTTTTTGAATGAAGTTAAAGGAAGTTGGTTATTGTTCATGCATTTATTATTTTTTATGCATAATTGGCAGGATATACATTTATATACTGCCAATTAATTATGTATTTCTATTTTTTGAATAAATTGTCACTCAATGCATTCAAGGCTTTTACTTTGTCTTGTGCATCAATTAAGAAGGAAATGTTGTAATTGCTACCGCCATAAGAAATCATGCGTATTGGGATATCTTTGAGGGCTGAAACTATTTGTGCCTGAAACCCAACATTGGATGATTGTAAATCGCCCACAACGCAGATAATAGTCATGTTTCTATCAACTGTTACTGTACCGAATTTTTTCAATTCATCTACAATTCCACTGATATTTTTTTCGTTGTCTATGGATACAGAAACGCCTACTTCTGATGTTGTAATCATGTCAATAGGAGTTTGGTAGCTTTCGAATATTTCGAATACTTTGCGCATAAAACCATGAGCGAGTAACATTCTGCCTGATTTAATTCGTACAGCAGTAATATTATCTTTCGCTGCTACGGCTTCAATTTTTCCTTTGGCATGTTCTGTCGAAATGATTGTGCCTTTCCCATCGGGTTGCAATGTGTTGAGTAAGCGAACGGGTATGTTTTCTAATTTTGCAGGTAAAATGCAGGTTGGGTGCAAAATTTTAGCTCCAAAATAAGCCAACTCAGCAGCTTCGTCAAAATGCAATTTGGCTACAGGCTGTGTGTTTTCTACAAAACGAGGGTCGTTATTGTGCATACCGTCAATATCTGTCCAGATTTGTATCTCTTCAGCTAATATTGCCGCACCCATGAGTGATGCTGAATAATCGCTTCCGCCACGCTCTAGGTTATCAATTTCTCCATAAGAGTTGCGGCAAATAAACCCTTGTGTTACAAATATCTCTATATCTGTGTGTTTTTTCAACTCCTTGTTTATATTTTCTTTTATATAAGCGGCGTCCGGTTCATTGTTTTTATCAATACGCATAAAGTCTAATGCAGGCAAAAGGGCTGATTTACATCCTTTTTCCAACAAATAATAATGCATCATGGTGGTGGACATTAATTCGCCTTGTGATAAAATTGCTTTTTCATCAAATAAGGTGAAAATAGGCGATTTGGCAAAACTACGTAAATAAGTAAAATTCAGCTTGATGGCTTCTCTTGCTTTTTGCTTGTATTCATCTGTACTGTATAATTCGTCTATGGTTGATAAATACGTTTTTTGTAGTGTGTTTACCACTTCATTTGCGCTACTTTGATTTTTCTTATACAGATAATCGGAAATTTCAAGCAAGGTATTCGTTGTGCCAGACATAGCCGATAAAACAACAATTTTCTGACTTCCGTCGCAGACAAGTTTTGCTACGTTTTGAATGCGCTGAGCGGATCCTATAGATGTACCGCCAAATTTTAATACTTTCATTCTGATTAAGCGTTTATGTTTTTTGCGTTAACTTTTTGACTACAAAGGTAGTCATTTTAGTTAATTTCCATATGCTTTTGAATAAAAAAATAGCGATGAATTATTTGGCAATAAAAGTCTGTCTGAGCTAAACGCAAGATATCCTTTTTTTGTTAGCTAAAGCCATACAAAAAAAGGATATCATAAGAATGAGAGTTTTAATTTAATTCTTTTGAAATTGTCATGGCAGCGACTGTACCATCCGATATTGCAGTCGTAATCTGACGATATTTCTTGCTCACAATATCTCCAATAGCATATACATCGGCTACGGATGTTTTGCGGTCTTCGTCTGTTTGGATATAGCCCCAATTGTCGAGTTCTGGCAAAGTGTTCCCTAATACAGAAAGATTGGCTTTAAATCCAACAAAAACGAATACGCCGTCAGCTTCTAATTCTGTTTGCGTTTTTGTTTTTAAATCTTCGATAATGGTGATCATTTTGTCGCCACGTTTTTCAAATTTGCGAGGCTCGTGTTCGTATTTTACCTTGATTTTAGGGTTGGCTTGTAATTGTTCGATAGCAGTTTTGTTTGCCGTAAGGGCATCAAATTGGTGAATCATTGTGATTTTACTGGCAAATTTACTGATAAATAGGGCTTCTTCTACAGCCGAATTTCCTCCTCCAATAACGGTTACTTCTTTGTCAACAAAGTATTTAGCATCACAAGTAGCACAATAGGATATACCTTTCCCTTTGTATTCTTTTTCTCCAGGAGCATTCATCGTATTTGGTGTAGTGCCTGTTGCAATGATGATTTTTTTTACTTTAATAGTTTCTAGTTCATCGATGACGATTTCCTTTTTGGCAAGGTCAACAGAAGTGATATCAACAGCTACTTTAAAGTCAACACCTGTATTTTTGGTTTGTTCGCTCATGTAGTGTGCCAACATATAGCCAGGT
>JAGNUZ010000089.1 GCA_017986765.1 Paludibacteraceae bacterium
ATTAATGTGTTTTTCATTTCGCAGGCTTCGTCAGAAAACTCTACAACCTTTGCTGTAACAGATAAGGATGCACAAGCTGCTGTAGATGTGCTACAACTAGAGTTTGAAAAAGAACTAAAAAATGGAAATATTGAAAAAATAGTACCAGAAAAAAACCTTGCTACCATTGCTATCGTTGGAGAAAATATGAAAAGCAATACGGGTATTGCAGGCAAATTGTTCAATACACTAGGAAGAAGTGGTATCAATATTATTGCATGTGCTCAGGGTGCCTCTGAAACCAATATTTCGTTTGTGGTAAACATGAGCAATCTAAAAAAATCACTGAACGTTATTCACGATTCCTTTTTCTTATCTGACTATCAAGCCTTAAACATCTTCTTAGTAGGTACAGGTACAGTGGGCGGAAGCTTATTGGAGCAAATCCACCAACAACAAGAAAAATTACTAGAACAAAATAGTGTCAAAATTAATGTGGTAGGTATTACTGAATTAAATGGTACGCTGTTTAATCCTCAAGGCATTGAATTATCAAATTATGCCGAGCAAATTCTAAAAGAGGGCACAACGCTCTCGCCAGCAGAAGTATGTAGTGCCATTATTGAAATGAATTTGTTCAACTCGGTTTTTGTAGATTGTACAGCTAGTCCTGCTATTGCAGAATTATACGAGAAATTGCTTAACCACAATATTTCAGTAGTAGCTGCAAACAAAATTGCAGCCTCGTCTGAATACGAACGATACATACACCTCAAATCATTAGCTCGCAAAAAAGGCATTAAATATCTTTTTGAAACGAATGTGGGTGCTGGACTTCCTATCATCAACACCATCAACAATTTGATAAATAGCGGTGATAAAATCCTAAAAATTGAAGCGGTATTATCAGGCACATTAAACTTTATTTTTAACACAATAAGCAAAGATATTTCTTTCTCTCAATCTATACAACTAGCAAAAGAAGCTCGCTATGCTGAACCTGATCCTCGTGTAGATTTAAGTGGAAAAGATGTTATTCGCAAATTGGTTATTTTAGCACGCGAATCTGGTTATCATGTAGAACAAGAGGATGTGGTCAAAAACCTATTTGTACCAGAAAAATACTTCGAAGGATCTGTCGATGATTTTTGGAATACAATAGGAGAATTAGATGCCCAATTTGAAGAAAAACGCCAAGCATTGGCTGCACAAGATAAAAAATACCGTTTTGTGGCAAAAATGGAAAATGGAAAATGTGAAGTAGGTTTAAAAGAAGTAGATGTTCGTCACCCATTCTACGACTTAGAAGGAAGCAACAATATTATTACGATACACACAGAACGTTACCTCGAATATCCAATGATAATTAAAGGATACGGAGCTGGTGCAAGCGTTACAGCGGCCGGAGTATTTGGCGACATTATTAGCATCGCTAATATTAGATAGAAAAATACAGCTTGAAGCAAAAAATGACTCGTGTGAGAAATATCGTTTTATTAGCTATCTGTAGCAACTTGATGGTGGCGTGCAACAACCCATCACCTCAAAAAGCAAATAACAGAACTGAGCAAGCAGACAGTACTTCTCGTATTTTATTGGAGCTCAACCAGTCTTTTATTCAACTAGAAATAGAAGAAATAGAAACTTATATTTCAGAGAATAATTTGAGTATGATACGCTCCGAAAATGGATTTTGGTATCATATAGAAAAGGAGGGAGCGGGTAAAAAAATTCAATCGAGACAAATCGTAAGCATTGCATATAGCGTACAATTACTTTCTGGAAAGCTCTGTTACGAATCGGATAAAGATGGCATAAAAGAATTTAAGGTCGGCAAATATCAGGTTGAAAAAGGTGTAGATGACATGATGTTATTACTCAATGCAGGGGCTGAAGCCACGTGTATCATTCCCTCCTATCTGGCACACGGAGTGGTTGGCGACAGAATGTGCATTCCTCCACGAACGCCTATTTTGTACAGTATTAAAGTAATTAGTATTAAAGATAATTAAACGAATATTTTACTCACATATTATTTGCTACATTTACGCACTTAATTACAAACACACACTATTCTATGAGGTCATTACTGAAATTCTTCTTGCTATCGTTTGGTATTATCTTGCTTTTTACTCAATGCTCTTCTAGCGAAACATATGCCGACAAGCTAAAAAAAGAACGCCTTAAACTTGCTGAATATATTGAAACGAACGATATACAACTATCTTCTGATTCTCTATATTGTTTTGCACTTCCTATCCCTTGGCCAGAAAACCTATACTACCGCACTCCTCGTGGAGCGTACATTAACCTTGTGGACACAGGTACAACCAAACAAGCTTTAGAAGGATCTACAGTTATTGTACGGTATATAGCCACCAATATTGCTGGAGATATAATTGCCAACAATACCTCTACCTCTGTAAGCAGAGATGGATATGAATTTATTTACAAAAAAAATAGCAGTGTACCCTGCATCGGATGGAACGATGCTATGCTATACCTCAACAATAATGGAAAAGCAAAAATCATTGTGGAATCTAAAATTGGATTTTCGCAGCATCAAAGATCCGTTATCACCGTTATTTCAGATATGACAGTATCTATTACCAATTAATATACATTGAATTAATATGACATTAATAAAATCAATTTCAGGCATTAGAGGAACTATTGGCGGACAAGCTGGTGAAGGACTTAGCCCACTTGACATCGTTAAATTTACAGCAGCTTATGCTGCATGGATTAGCAAACACGCTACAAAAAAGACCAATAAAATAGTTGTAGGTAGAGATGCTCGCATTTCTGGCGAAATGGTAAACAACATTGTTACAGGCACACTCATGGGTATGGGCATTGATGTAATCAACATTGGATTGGCAACTACGCCGACCACCGAACTTGCCGTTACCATGGAAAATGCCATAGGCGGGATCATTCTTACAGCAAGCCATAACCCTACTCAATGGAATGCCTTAAAACTATTAAACGAAAAAGGCGAATTTTTAGACGATAAAGCAGGAAAAGCCATTTTAGAAGTTGCCAATGATGAAAGCTTTACATTTGCTGATGTATATGATTTAGGTAAAATTACCGAAGATAATTCTTACAACAAAAAACACATTGACAGTGTTTTAGCATTAAAACTCGTAGATGTTGAAGCCATTCGCAAAGCGAATTTCAGCGTAGCTATCGACTGCGTAAACTCTGTAGGTGGCATTATTATTCCCGAATTACTTACTGCTCTTGGCGTAAAAACAATCATACCATTGTATTGCGAACCGAATGGTCATTTTCCTCATAACCCTGAACCACTACCTGAAAACCTAACAGAAATAGCCGCAGTGCTAAAAGAAGGCAAAGCGGATATTGGTTTTGTAGTGGATCCTGATGTAGATAGACTCGCTATTATTTCAGAAAACGGAGATATGTTTGGCGAAGAATACACATTAGTTGCTGTAGCTGATTATGTACTAATTCACACACCTGGCAACACAGTATCAAACCTAAGCTCAACGAGAGCCTTACGTGATGTTACAGTACAGCATGGTGCATCATATTCAGCAGCAGCTGTAGGCGAAGTAAACGTAGTAAGCAAAATGAAGGAAACGAACGCCATTATTGGTGGCGAAGGAAACGGTGGCGTAATCTACCCCGAAAGTCATTATGGCAGAGACGCATTGGTTGGCATTGCCTTATTTTTAAGCCATTTAGCACATAAAAAAATGAAGGTTTCTGAACTTCGTGCTACATATCCTCCTTATTTTATCTCTAAACAAAAAGTGCAACTCACACCTAATATTGATGTAGATGCCATTTTAGAAAAGGTAAAAGAAAAATTTACGAACGAACAAATTACTGATATTGATGGGGTGAAAATTGATTTCTCTGACAAATGGGTACATTTGCGTAAATCAAATACTGAACCGATTGTTCGCATTTATGCAGAAGCCTCTACGATGGAACAAGCTGACACACTTGGGACAGAAATTATTAGCATTGTAAAGGAATTTGCTCAATAAGCAAAAATAAAACCTAACAGAATAAAACCTCTACCATCGTGAGCCAAAATCACAGGTAGAGATTTTTTCATGTACTATAATGCTAAAAAAGAGAGAAACAATGTTTCTCTCTTTTTTATAAATGCTATATATGTCAGAATTATGCTTTTCCAGCACTTCCTAATACATTTGTAACTTTGTGTGTATATAGTTCTTTCAACGCTTCACGAGCTGGTCCTAAGAATTGACGTGGGTCAAATTTATCCGGATTATCGTTAAAGAATTTACGAACAGAAGCTGTCATAGCCAAACGACCATCTGAATCGATGTTCACTTTACAAACAGCGGATACCGCAGCTTTACGCAATTGGTCTTCAGGAATACCGATAGTATCTTGTAATTTACCACCATTTTCGTTGATAGTTTTTACATATTGTGGAGGTACAGATGAAGCACCATGAAGAACAATAGGAAATCCAGGTATTTGTTTTTCAATTTCTTCTAAAATATCAAAACGCAAAGGAGGAGGAACTAATCTACCATTCTCATCGCGCGTACATTGTTCTGGAGTAAATTTATTTGCTCCGTGAGATGTACCAATAGAAATAGCCAATGAATCGACACCTGTGCGTGTTACAAATTCAATTACTTCTTCTGGACGAGTATAATGGCTTACTTCTGATGAAACATCATCTTCAACACCTGCCAATACACCTAGTTCGCCTTCTACAGTTACGCCATGTGCGTGTGCATACTCTACTACTTGTTTTGTCAACTCAATATTTTTGTCAAATGAGTGATGAGAACCATCAATCATAACTGATGAAAATCCCATATCAATACAGCTTTTACACAACTCCAAAGTATCACCATGGTCTAAGTGTAAAGCAATTTGTGGATTCGTCCAACCAAGTTCTTTGGCATATTCTACAGCTCCTTGAGCTAAAAAGCGTAACAATGTTTGATTTGCATATTTACGAGCACCACTAGATACTTGTAAGATAACGGGTGATTTTGTTTCAGCACAAGCAGCTACAATTGCTTGCATTTGTTCCAAATTATTAAAATTGAACGCAGGAACGGCATATCCACCCTCCGTTGCTTTTTGGAACATTTCTTTGGTGTTCACTAAACCAAGTTCTTTGTACGAAACCATTTTTTTACGTATTAAGTTTATAAATAGATTTTTGTAAATAAAATTCTTTATTGATTGGCAAAATTAAAAAAAATAATCTAAATATTCGATTAATTTATTAAAAAATGTACTTCCCGTTCGCTAAAAACAGTTAATTAAGCAAATAGCAACCTAAAAGCATCTTCTACCTTTTTTACAGGTAATACTTCTATGTTCGTATTCTTTAAAGTTAAACCTTTAAGATTAAAATTAGGTACGATAATTTTCTTAAAACCTAATTTTTCAGCCTCGGCTATACGTTGCTCTATCCGATTTACGGGTCTTATTTCGCCAGACAGCCCCACTTCGCCAGTTAAGCAAGATTGGTTTTGAATGGCAATATCCATGCTTGATGATAATACGGCACTAATCACGGCTAAATCAATAGCAGGGTCTTTTACTTTTAATCCACCTGCAATATTCAAAAACACATCTTTCTGTGCTATTTTAAAACCTGCTCGTTTTTCTAATACAGCAAGCAACATGTTCATTCGACGTACATCAAACCCTGTAGCAGAACGCTGTGGTGTACCATAGGCAGCGGTACTTGTTAACGCTTGCACCTCTATCAAAAAAGGGCGTGCACCCTCGATAGCCGAAGCAATAGCTATGCCACTAAGCTCCTCTTGGTGATGCGACAACAATAATTCTGACGGATTACTTACTTCACGTAGACCATTTTGTCTCATTTCGTAAATACCAAGCTCAGAGGTACTTCCAAAACGATTTTTAATAGAACGCAAAATCCGATACATATAATGCTGATCGCCTTCAAATTGCAATACCGTATCCACAATGTGTTCCAATATTTTTGGTCCAGCAATCACGCCATCTTTGGTAATGTGTCCTATAACAAAAACAGGCGTATTGGTTTCCTTCGCAAATTTAAGCAACGAAGCGGCACACTCTCGTACTTGGGTAATACTCCCTGGAGATGAGTCAACCGTTTCTGTATGAACGGTTTGAATCGAATCTATTATCAATAAATCAGGTTGTATATTTTGAATATGAGTATAAATTGTTTCAAGCGAAGTTTCACTTACAATATAACACTCTGTTTCTTGTGTGGAAATACGTTCTGCTCTCAACTTAAGTTGTTTGGCACTTTCTTCTCCCGAAACGTACAAAATACGTAAATCAGGCAAATGCAAGGCTACTTGAAGCACCAAAGTGGATTTTCCTATACCTGGTTCTCCTCCAATCAATACCATAGAACCTGGCACCAGTCCACCGCCCAACACACGGTTCAATTCCTCATTGTGCATGTCTATGCGTTGCTCCTGCGTTGTTTCTATTTTGTGTAGCAAGATTGGCTTCTGAGGAGGTCTTTCTATGCCAACAATACGCTGAGACGATTTT
>JAGNUZ010000014.1 GCA_017986765.1 Paludibacteraceae bacterium
CTTCTGTGGCATTCATCCACGTAGCAGGATTTTCTTCGCCACTTACGTGCAACAATCCATTGGGATGTACCAATAGCAAAGGGTGCTGCTGTTTCCGAATAAACTGCACAATAGATAAAATTAAATCGCCGTATTTCTCTACCATCGCTTGCAGGGAAATACTCATCCCGTATTGCTGTATGCTCCAAATGCACCATAAAAGCGCGTCGGGGGCATCTAATTCGTTAATATAGTCAGAAAGTTTGCCTTGTTCCATAAACAGGGCAATTTCTTTCGTTGCAGTACCCATAATATTTTCAAACATACCCTGTTCGCCAATGGATAGGGTACAACCTGGTAGGGCTACAAATTGGTCGCGAGCACGCACCGAAAACCATGGGTAACCAGCTAATAAATACCAATCATTCTGATTGCGTTTGTAAAATTGCACAGCAGAATTTCGCAAACAATTGTACATATCCGTACGTGGATTTCGTTTGTTTATTTCTTTGTCCCATACAGCTTTCAGTGTTTTGGGAGAAACAGCCTCGGTACCAATGGAAAAAATGATGGAATCGCCTTTTTTCAAAACGACTTCAAACCATCCTGGCACATAGAGGTCTTCTGTGCACTCAAAACCACGTTCTTGCTCTTTGTGATACAGCACATTTTTGTTCCAATGCGGGGCATGATAGTAGTCGGCTACTTTTGAAAATTGCATGTGCAATTGCGGATAAGCTGGATACATGCTGACGGAAATTCCATTCGGAGTCTCGTTATAATTGGTATTTATGTCGGTATTTTCTTTGCTCAAACTATGTACATTGCGAAAAGCCAACAAGGGTTTTAATCGCAAAAGGGCAGGCGATTGGGTTTCGAGCATCGTGTATTTTACGAGTAAGCGGTTTTCGAAAAAAACCATACTACGTTCTTTTTCAATAATAACTCCTCCTACACGGTAAATGGTTTTTGCAATCAAATTACAATCAAATTCACGAATATATTTGTGCCCATTCGGAAAAATATGATTATTAGGATATTGATGTACGCTCAAATTAAATTCTGCCCCATGTTTTACAATGGTTTCGTCAATGGACGAGAGGAGCACGTGGTTATTGTTGTCAATTTCGGGAATGGGCACTACTAGTTGACCATGGTACTTCCGTGTGTTGCAATCGACCAAAGAGGAGCTGCTGTATGCACCCGCACGATTAGTCCGAATCATCTCTTTCGTGAGTGATTTTTCCAAATTGATGAGCAAGTTTTTATCAAAATTGAGGTAATTCATCAGCTTTTCTGTGAAATGAATAAAAAAGACCATCGAATACATCTCTATTTGCAAAAATACATATTTTTTTGATACAAAAAAGGGAAAGAAGGCTTTTCTTCTTTCCCTAACTAAGAATAAGATGAATTGGCTAAAAAGTAATCGAAGCGCCAACCATTCCGTTTATACCAAAGGCTTTATAACCATAATAACTATCGTAATTTGTATTCAGCACATTTCGTAGGCTACCAAATAGGTGTATCCAATCGAGTATTTGATACGATGCTGAGGCATTGACGTCGTGAATATCGTTCATGGCAATTATGTTCTGATCAACCAAGGCATTCCGTCCGCCCATAAAATTGTACCCGATACCTGCCTTCCATTGTTCATTTATCTGGTAGCTGCCTTGCACGCCTATTTCCCAGCGAGGTTGGTGCCAAGCAAACTCATTTTGACTTACATTCCATTTGTTGAAACGGCTGTTTAGGACAACATCTATCCCTTCTATTTTATCAAAAAGTAAATTTAAATCAACAGACAAAAGCGAAGCGTCTTGTTCCGTTACCACATCAAAGGTATTGAGGTACGAAGAAGTTTCGCCTGTAATAGGTACAGGGGCTAAGTAATTCACGGTGCGGTTCACAAAAAAGTATTGATCACGGATGATTTTGTATCCCAAGCACGCGTCAAATAATAAACCATCCATTACTTTTAGTTTTAATCCCGCATACGCATTCATAGGCGTGTACGTATCGAGTAAACTGATGTCTGGAGAAATATATTTGTTCTCTTTCATAATGGAGGAATATGAATTGTGCTGAATATCGCCTACAATTCCTCCGTACAAATAAAACAACTCAGGGACTAAAGCTGCTTTACCCACAATATTTGCAGCACCACTTACAGGTCGGTCTGTTGCACCAATGATGGTAAATAAACTTGCACCAAGACTTATGTCCCAGCCTTCTCCTTCAAAAAGCAAGTAGGGCGATAGTTTTACGACACTTGCATTGCCAAAACTATCTTCGTTGTATAGGTAATTTGCAAACACTGTTTCGGGCTTGCTATAAAAATAATTATCCACACCCAAGGCTACACCGATACGTCCATTTTCTAGCTCACCACTTAGGTTGGTAGCAAGGTTCACATTGTGCTCTTCTAGAGCTGTTTGCGAGGTGAAATATTGATACGATAAGTTGCTATTGTGGCGAAATGATGCTTGTCTGTTGGTGGTAAACAATTTGAACGAAGTCCCCACTTGCGTGTAATTGCCAGAGCCAAGTTCGAGCATGCTGTCTCCTGCCAAGCTCACTATATTTCGCGTATCGTCTGATACCAAAAGGGATGTGTCTATGCTTGATTTGCCATAATAATCATACCCTGCACGCACAAATTGTACGTCGGATACAAGTCGCGAGTTGCGAAATTGGTTCTCAAAAGTAAAACCAGCACGGGTGGTATTAAACATTGCACGCTTTTTGACATCGTCGATTGTTAGTTTGCCCCACGCAGACTGATGACCTATATTTACATCGAGCAAATAGGAGTCGCCTTGCAACAAAGGGTAATAAAAATCGCCCAAAATTTGCCAATGGCTACCAACACCCACTCGCAACACCCCATTCTTTATTTCCCCAGCTTGGGTATCTTTATAGCTATCCGCTTCTAAGGGGTTAAAACTCTTGTCAAGCTCTACTGGTGGCGAAGTGATGGTGTAGGTTATGTTCTTTTTATCTATCGTATATTCTTCAATTTTTGGCACCGTATTGATTTTTTTTGCATCAATAGCTGTTGGATTATATTCTCTTTCTAGCGTTACATCGCGCGAAACAGACGACTGAGACAATGCCACTGTGGCTTGGCTCGTCAACAAGGCTAACGACAATCCTATATAGATGGCTACTTTCATATGTGAGTGTGTTTTTTGGTTATGGTTCATGGTACTTTCAGAGCTAATTATTTACTTTTTCATTTTCAATTTTAGCAATTTCGTCCAAACGGGTATTGATGGCGGTAGTAATTTCTACATCTCCCGCAGGGTAGTTATTGCGTAAACTTAACAGGTATTGTTTTGCTTCAAAATAATTATCTTGTTCCAGATATACGTCTGCCAACAAAATAAACGATTTTGCTAACCATGTGTGATGAGGTGTGCCTTTGTCGATAAAATCGAACACTTCTTTTTCTGCCGATTCGTATTGTTTTGTTAGGTAATAGTGCGTTGCCAATAGGTATTTAGCCTCTGCTCCATAGACATTGCGGGTATCTTTTGCCAAAATCTGCATATCGGGTAAGGCATTCGGGGCTTTATTTATATTGAGGTAGCTTAGCATTCTTTTGTGTTGAGCTTCTCGTACTAATTCGATGTTGTTAGCATGCAGTGCAATAAAGTTGCTTGCGGCACTAATTGTTGCTTCGTAGCGTTTTAGGATAAACGAAGAACGCATCAGTCCAATGCGGGCAGCCATTTTGTTTTCGCTCGAACCTATCTGTTCTAGTTGTTTAAAATACTCCAACGATTCAGCATATTGACCCAAGTCGTAGCTAATTTCTGCAGCACGGGCGTAGGTTTCTTCTTCGTTCGGATTTTCTTTGTCCGACATCAGCGATTTGTATATGGGCAATGCCTTTTCAGGTTGTTTTTGCGTGTAGTAGCAACTAGCTAATAGGTAGCGAGCAGTACTGCTATACATTCCTTTTGGATAGGTTTGCACGTATTTTTCAAAACTACTGATAGCTTGCGGTATTTCGTTGCGAGAGTAGGCTCTTTGAGCAGCTCTAAACATCAAAGAGTCTTCTCTTGATGGGGCAATTTGCACAGCTCCCTTGCCTAATGCTCCGATAAATTCGGTGTATTCCGACACACGATTACCTTCTACCAATATATTCTCGATTGCTTCTAAGGATGTACGTGCTTCTTCGCTGCTTGGATAGTTGCGTACAATTTGTTTGTACGATTCCAAGGCTAAATCCATTTTACCATCATTGTATTGCAGCATGGCTATTTGCAAGCGAGCTTGGCGAATCAACTGGCCGTTGCGGGCAAACTTGCGTTCAATTTCCATAAAGCTTTCGATGGCTTTGTCGTTTTCTTTCAGCACAACATAGGTTTTCCCAATTTCGATTAAAGCATCGTCCACCCATTCGGATTGAGGATACGAGGAAACCAACCCGTTGAGGATGCTGATTTTTTCAGTATGATTACGCTCCAAACCAGCTACAAAGCCTTTTTGGAAGGTAGCATAGTCAGCACCTGGCAATTGTGCACCTGTGGCAATAGCTTGATTATAAAAGCGTTTCGCTTCCGCAAATTGCCTATTTTGATAGTAAGAATCGCCTATTCGGTTATTTGCATCTAGCACCATATTGGCATTGTCTGGGTTCAGACTAATGTATTTGCGAAACCAAGTAACGGCATCGTTGTAGTTTTTAAGTCTAAAATATGTATAGCCCAAACTGTAATGAGCAAGCACATATTCGGCTGATTTTTTAGCACGTGCTGATTGCAGGAACGTTTCAAAATTCTTTTCCGCCTGCGAGTAATAGCCTGTATTCAGCAAGCTTTCGCCATACCAATAATACGTACGGTTCTTAATATCAGCGTTGTACGATTTTCCTTTTATGATTTTTTCCAAATGCGAGGTGGATTGGGTGTAGTTGCTGTTTGCTACAGCGACAATCCCCATATTAAAGAGAATCCGCTCTTCTGCCTCTTTTATCTTTATATTATCGGTTTTTAAGTTTTGGATAGAACGGTATGCTTCAGAATAATTTTTGGTGGTTAAATAGCTGTTAGCCAAATATTCATATACTTTATCCTTGCGTTTAGATTGAGGAAATTCCGTTAAGAATCGCTCAAAAGCAACCACAGATTCATTAAACGGAGAAAACGATTCTTCGTAACTTACTACCGCAAAATTGTATAAAGCTTCCTCTTGTATGCCTTTGTCAAAAGTGTATCTTGAGGCAGCCTCAAACGACAAGCGGGCGTTCTTTTTGTCTTTTAATTTCAGGTAACTCATACCTAAATACAAGTAACTATTTTGCGAAAGCAGGTCTTCTCTATTGGTTGTTTTCGAGAGGTTTGCTACCGATTTCTCGTATTCGCCCACCATATAGTTGGCTATGCCTAGCATATAAAAATCTTCGCGAGCAATGCGTTTTACTGCTTGCTCATATTGAGATAAATAGTTAATGCTAGCAGGATAATTTTTGGCTAAAAAGCTACATTCACCCATCATACGCAATAGTTCGTTGCGACGCGTGTTTCTCGGGAATTTAGTTAATAACTCTTTGCCATAGCTCAATACAGTTTCACAATCTCCTTTTTGATAGTGTATTTGGGCTATAAAAAAGGGTGCTGTAGTGTCAAATTCAGGATGGTTTTCTACTTTCAAGAAATGCGTTAATGCTTTGTCCAGATTGCCCAACTGTTGTTCGGCATAGGCATAGTAATAATTTGCCGCAGCGTAGTATGGCGAGCCTTCGCCCTTACGGAGCACTTGCTGAAATTCAACCCGCGATTTCTCGTAATCTTCTTGTTGGTGATACGCATATCCCTTGTAAAATTGCAATTGAACCAATTCCGATTCGCGTAGTTTATACATTTTGATGGTTTCAAAACGGCGAATAGCCTGCTTGTATCTACCTGCCTCGTAATCTAAAATACCTATGTATAAGTTGATTAGCTCGATATCTGTAGCATAAGGATATAGGCTTTGGTAGGTCTCTAATTTTATTTGCGCATCTTTTTTGCGTAATTCAAAAGCGGAGCGAGCAATGTAATAATCTGCTTGTCGAATTTGTTCATCATTATCTCGTTGCTTATATTGCAAAAAATCTTCAAAGCATCGTGCAGCAGCTGCGTAATTTTGGTTCTCAAAAAAAGCTTTTCCATCGGCAAACAAATCTGTATCGTGGCTATTAAAAGGGGATTTTTGAGCCATCACAGAACTGGAAACAAAACCAAACATGGCAAGAAAAAGCGAAATGTGTAAGTATTTCATAGATGTACGATTTTTTAAAAATCAATGTATAATTCTAGAACGAATTAGAATACAGAATATTATAGGCAAAGGTATAAATTAATTTTGGATTTTATAGCATAAAAAACCCCAATCCATTTGCTTTTTTTGTTATCTTTGTGTTTAAAATTAATACAGCTCTATTATGAGAACATACACCAATGTGGCAGATTTAGGCGATTTGAAAATAGCTCTAAAAGAAGCCTTCGAAGTAAAACAAAACCCCTATAAATGGGATATCTTAGGAAAAAATAAAACATTGCTACTCGTGTTTTTCAATTCCAGTCTTCGCACTCGTTTAAGCACTCAAAAAGCAGGAATGAACCTTGGGATGAATACCATGGTTTTGGATATCAACCAAGGGGCGTGGAAACTCGAAACAGAACGTGGTGTGGTGATGGATGGCGATAAAACCGAACACATTTTAGAGGCGATACCTGTGATGGCCTCTTATTGTGATATTATTGGTGTACGTTCTTTTGCTCGTTTCGAGAGCAAGGAGTTCGACATGCAAGAAACCATTTTACGCCAATTCATCGAACATTCTGGCAAACCTGTGTTTAGTATGGAAGGCTCTACGGGGCATCCATTGCAAGCATTTGCCGATTTAATTACGATTGAACAATTTAAAAAAACAGACAGACCCAAAGTTGTCCTTACTTGGGCACCTCATCCCAAAGCCTTGCCGCAGGCGGTGCCAAATTCGTTTGCTGATTTTATGAATGAAGCCAATGTTGATTTTGTTATTACGCATCCAAAAGGCTACGAATTAGACGCACAATTTGTGCGTGGAGCACAGGTAGAATACGATCAGAAAAAAGCATTCGCAGGGGCTGATTTTATTTATGCAAAAAACTGGTCGGCTTTTCAAGATCCACATTATGGGGAGATTTTATCGAAAGACACCGCATGGACTGTCAATACTGAAAAGATGGCTCTTACCAACAAGGCGTTTTTCATGCACTGTTTACCCGTAAGACGCAATATGATTGTAACAGACGATGTTATTGAAAGCCCTCAATCCATTGTTATTCAGCAAGCTGCTAACAGAGAGGTTTCTGCTCAAATGATTCTGAAACGCATGTTAAATAGTTTATAACGACTATTTCCTCTAAGATTTTCGCTTTTTTCTACAATACCGCAAGTAAACAGTTCAGTTTTATTTGCGGTATGTTATTTTGCTGGGTTGTGATGAAAAATTAAAACAGAAATGCGTTTATTCCTCTTCTGTTTTACACCCTGTGAAATGAAATTCGTGTGCAGCCTGTTCTTTTGGCGTGCAAAAATAGCACATCTCTGCACTCGCACATACCTCGTTTTCAACATTGTAAATTTTAGCTTCAATAAAAGCTAAATTGCGTTTCACCTCGGTTATTTTTGCTCGAATGGTGATGTGGGTTTGACGAATATCTACTGCCTTGAGGTATCGTATGTTCAGCCTACTGGTTACACCAATGGTTTGCAATTTGCGAGCAACTATCCACGCACCCATTTCATCGAGTAAGGTGGCTTGAATGCCCCCATGCAGTACATTGGTAAATCCTTCGTAGTTTTTCGTTGGTTGCCATGTGCTTACCACTTCATCACCATCTTCATAAAATTCCATCTGGATACCTGCGGGGTTATTCGGACTACAAGCAAAGCAGTTGTAATCGTCCAATACAGTCCATGGGTTAGTAATTTTCTTCATCCGATTTTATATTGACCACTCAAAACCATCTTTGGTATCCTTAATGGTAAATCCAAGAGCTGTGAGTTCGTTTCTAATCTTATCTGAGGTTGCCCAATCTTTGTTATTTTTTGCTTCTAATCGAAGCTCAAGTAGCAAATCGACTGCCTTTTGGTAGGCTGCGTCTTGTGTCTCTTCGTTGCTAGTGGCTTGCAAGCCTAAGATATCTTCTATAAACAAGCTAAATACTGCTTGTAGTTCGTTTATATCATCGCCTGAAAGCGTTGCTTTCCCGTCAGCTACCGTATTAATAGCTTTTCCGGCATCAAAGAGATGCGAGAGAACAATGGGGCTGTTTAAATCGTCATTCAGAGCCGCTTCGCATTTCTTGCGTAAGCCTGTTACGTCTATCGACGATGCTTTCGATGGAGTTAATTTTTGCAAGCGATTGTAGGTAGTCAAGAGTTTCTGCAAGCCTTTTTCAGAAGCCTGTAATGCCTCATTACTGAAATTTACCGTGCTGCGGTAATGGGCTTGTAGCATAAAAAAGCGAATAGTCATAGCGCTATATGCTTGCGTAAGTATTGGGTGAGAACCTGTGAAAAATTCGTCAAGGGTGATGAAATTTCCCAATGATTTCCCCATTTTTTGTCCGTTGATGGTAATCATGTTGTTGTGCATCCAATACCGAACGGTTTCTTTGCCCAAAGCGGCTGTCGATTGAGCAATTTCGCATTCGTGGTGCGGAAATACTAAATCCATTCCTCCTCCGTGAATGTCAAATTCTTCGCCAAGGTATTTTGTTCCCATTGCAGAGCATTCCATGTGCCAACCTGGAAACCCTTCGCTCCAAGGTGAATTCCAACGCATTATGTGCTCAGGACTCGCTTTTTTCCACAAGGCAAAATCAAAGCTTTTTCTTTTTTCACTTTGTCCATCGAGTGCACGTGTTGTTTCGAGCAGTTCGTCTATATTTCTGCCCGACAGTTTCCCGTAATGGTGTATTTTATTGTATTTTTCTACATCAAAATACACAGATCCTTCGCTTTCGTAAGCAAAGCCAGCATCCAGTATTTTTTGTGTGTATTCAATTTGTTCAATAATATGTCCAGAGGCGTGCGGCTCAATGCTTGGCGGCAATACGTTGAGGAGTTCCATTGCTTTGCGGTATCTGTTGAGGTAATACTGCACAATTTCCATCGGCTCTTTTTCCTCTAAACGTGCTTTTTTGCCTATTTTATCTTCTCCTTGATCCGCATCATGTTCTAAGTGTCCTACGTCGGTTATATTTCTCACATAACGCACTTTGTATCCCAGGTGCGTTAAGTACCTAAACAGTAAATCAAACGTAACTGCAGGGCGTGCATGACCTAAATGAGGATCGCCATATACAGTCGGACCACATACGTACAAACCTACATTCGGTGAGTTAATTGGTGTGAAAATCTCTTGCTTACGACTAAGTGTATTGTATATTTGCAATGTATGTTCCATGTTGCTTCTCTTTGTAAATTAGTAATGCAAATTTACGCATTTTGTTTTAACTATTCCGATGCTTTTTCTAGAAGAAAATAAATAATTACGATTTTTTGAACGATGTTCCACGAAAAACGGCGATTAGCTCGGTGGTTTCTTCTAAGCGAATTTCAATATCATAGCTCGCAATTGTCCTACCAACCGATAGTTTTTTTGCCGTTCCAATTAAAGTACCTTTAGTCGCGGCTTTTAGGTAATTAACACTTGCGTTCATGGTTACGTGTTCTCCTCCTAGCGAATTTACGGCCGCACCCAACGTTAAATCAGCTAAGGTGAAGAGTGCCCCGCCATGTACAATGCCCAGTCCGTTGAGGTGAATATCGGTAATAATCATTTTCGCTATAGCCAATCCGTAGGCAGCTTCTACAATTTGTATGCCAACATGTTTGGCAAATTGATCGTTGTATATATGATCTTTCATAGTCTGTGTTTTTTATAAAAATGGAAGTGTGCTTTCTGTGTAAAAAATTAATACGCAGACAAAGATAGTACATGATTATGTAAAAAAAAAGCCCTGATATTTTCAATCAGGGCTTTTTACTAGAATTAACGTGTTATGTTATTTTATCTTACTGAAGATAAAGTCAGTTCTTCTGTTTTTTTGAAGTGCATTTGGCGGATTCATCATTCTTCCTTGTGGATTCAAGGTGATTCTTGAAGGATCAATACCATGTTTGTTTATCAACTCTTGTTTTACCACTTCTCCACGAGATTTACTTAAGCGTAAGTTGTAGTCATAGCTTCCTGGGAAGTCAGCATAACCTCTCAACTCAACTTTCAATAATGGATTCGATTTCAATTTTTGAGCAGCTTTAGCTGTATTGTCAACAGAACGTTTTGTTAAGTATTTTTTGTCAAATGGAAAGTACACAGACATATCGTAGTCAACTTCTTCATCTTGCATTTTAGCTAATTCTTCGTAGAAGTCAGCAGCTTTCAGTACTTCGTATGGAAGGCTTTCTCCCCAATAGTTGACAAATGATCCTGCAGGCGTATTTGGTTCTCTATCTCTCCAATCTGGAACAGCATCACCATCTGCATCTGGTTGGTCAGAAAGTAGTCTTTCCACTTCGTTCATACGTGGAGTTAAATCGTTCGCAACAACACTGTCTAAAGCATTTACTTTTTTATCCAAAGAGTCTAGTTTGTCTAGCATTTCTCTTTCTTTAGTTTGCTCTTGTCTAAATCTATCAGCAGCAACGTTTCTGATGTGTCCATCTTCTTTGCTAGATTGAATTTTGTAGCGTAAGCTAAGCGTTCCTAATAAGAAGTTGTCATTTTGTACACCTCTTACATATGCTTCTCCTTCGTAATTGTCTTTGTTTGTAGCTCTATAATGAATGTTTAATCCCAAAGCCAATGGTTTTGAAATGTTATATTCAAAATTTAACGACATAGGCACGAGCAATGAGCGACCATTGTCAATTGCAGCAGGCTGACGAGTGTAAGTTATAGTAGGAGAAATGCCAGTAGCAAGCACTATGTTGTCTTGCGAAACCTCATAAAATGAAGCACCAAGACCAAGATTTGCATATACATTAAATCTCCAAGATTTTCTATATACATTTAGCAAATTTGTTAAGTTTAATGATGTAAAGATATGTGCTTGATGCGAAGAGCCTTCAAAATCGAATTCTCCATAATTCGCCCAATAACTTTGTCCTAATGAGGATGAAAATCCAGAGTAAGGCATGTATTGGTATTCTAGTCCTAATCCCCAAAATGGAGTAAAAGTGTATTCAACACCAACGCCAGCAGTCCAATGCAGATCTGCAGCAGGATTGATTTGATTGTATTTTTGTGTAACATCTCCATCAAATTGTGAAGCTCCACCGTTGATATATACCGACCAATTAGCATAGTCAACTGCCGATGCAGTACCAAATGTCAGTAAAGAGGCTATCAAATATGTAAATAACTTTTTCATAAATCGTTTTTTAGTTAAATATTCAAGGGACAAATGTATGAACAATATTTTTATTTTATTTCATTTTTACAATAAAATTTTCATTTCCGCCTAATTTTTAGGAGTTTACTCTACAATTTCCCCCAAAAGTGTTGCTATTGTACTGTCTTTTATTCTTATTCTTACGTATTCGCCTACCTTTTTGTCTTTTTTATCAAATACAACGACTTTGTTTTCTGATGATTTTCCAACCAATTGTTCCCTAGATTTTTTCGAAAATCCTTCTATCAGCACTTCTACTATTTTCCCTACGTCTTTTTGATTACTCTCTTTTGATAATTGATTTTGCAGGGCTACTACTTCTTGTAGTCTTGTTAGTTTTACGTCTTCGGGTACGTCGTCTTCAAGGTGTTTAGACGCATATGTGCCATTGCGTTCGGAATATTTAAACATAAACGAATTGTCAAACCCTACTTTTTGCATTAACGATAAGGTATCGTTGTGGTCTTCTTCCGTTTCGGAATGAAAGCCAGTAAATACATCCGTTGTAATACCACATTCAGGTAGGATGCGTTTAATCATGTCGATCTTTTCCAAGTACCATTCGCGCGAGTATTTTCTATTCATTAAGCTTAAAATACGGTTGCTGCCCGATTGTACGGGAAGGTGAATATGTTTGCATAAATTGGGGTATTCTGCGATAGTGTGTATCAATTCTTCGCTGATGTCTTTTGGATGCGAAGTGGTAAAACGTATCCTAGTGGTGGGGAATTTTTCTGCTGCGAGTGCCAATAGAGCAGGAAAAGAATAGTCTGACTCTTGATTGGAATCGTGATATGAGTTGACATTCTGACCCAAAAAAGTAATTTCTTTGTATCCTTTATCTACTAAATCCTGCATTTCTTGCAATATGCTATGTATAGGGCGACTTCTCTCTCTTCCGCGTGTGTAAGGTACAATGCAATAGGTACAAAAGTTATTACAGCCCCGCATAATCGAAATAAAACCGCTTATTCGATTGTGTCCAATACGTTGAGGGATTACATCTTGGTATGTTTCGGTGGTAGAAAGATTGATGTTAATCGCTTTTTCGCCACTTTCTACAGCTCCTATCAAATTAGGCAGATCTAAATAGGCATCTGGCCCTACCACCAGGTCAATTACTTTTCGCTCCAGCAAATCATCTTTTATTCTTTCAGCCATGCAGCCAAGTACGCCCACAATTAGGTGCTTATTTTTCCTTTTCAGTGATTGAAAATAATCTAAACGCGAAAACGCTTTTTGCTCTGCGTTGTCTCGAATGGAGCATGTGTTGATAAAAATGGCGTCAGCATCTTGTAGGGTATCCGTTAGTTCGTATCCGCTCATGCCCATGATGGAGGCTACAACTTCGCTATCTGCAAAATTCATCTGACAACCATAGGTTTCTATAAATAGTTTTTTTTCTTTTTCCATGTGGGTATATATAGTCTATAAAATTTTGTGCAAATGTATGGATTTTCTTTTTCATCCCATGTTTTCTTGAGATTTTTAGCAAAAACAACATCTTTTTGTTAAAAGGTGTTAAAAGTGCAAACGTTTGCGTAAATAGTTATGCAAACGTTTGCGTAATAAGAAATAAACCCTTTTCTTTGTTTCAGGAAAAAACAATGATACAATATTTGAACAAAAGATTTTTTTCATAGTTAAGGTTTAGGTTAGGTTAAAAGGGGGACGGCGGTTCTCCTTTTAATTTTTTTGGGAATGCGTAAAAAATAGTATATCTTTGTGTAAGATAAAATGTACTAAAAAATACAGCCATGTCTATAACAACAATTATTTTCATTATTTTTCTTGTAATCACAGTTGTGCGGAAAATTTCTGCAATGAAAAATACGGTCTCAGAAGTGCCACCCATTGTTCAGACACCAACAACCGTCTTTAACGAGCCACAAGTGCATCAAAGAGAAATCAAAAAGGTGCAACATAAAACAATGACAAACACCATGGCTCCATCGTCTTATACGCAAACCAGAGTTCCTTTTGAACAAATACATGCTACTGACGAAATTGCGACACCTGAGTCAAAGAATGTTACGGAGGAAGACGCTTTCAGTTTAACCCACGACGACCTGAGAAAAGCCATTATATATGCTGAAATTATTCCCAGAAAGTACTAGTATTTAGGGGTTTGTCTGTTATTGAAAATAATAGCGTCGGATTATTTTTTTATTTCAACAGAAAGGTTTATCTTTGCAACGTTAATATCAAACACCGCAAGAGAGTCTCGATTCATTTCGAGATTCTCTTTATTTATGTAAAAATGTAGAAGAGTTTCTTTTACCTAAAAAATAGTTTTATTATGAGTAATATTTACATGACCAAAGAAGGGTACAAAAAAATGATGGATGATTTAAATCATTTAGAGTCTGTTGAACGCCCAGCAATTTCTATGCAAATTTCTGAAGCACGTGATAAGGGCGACTTGTCTGAAAATGCCGAATACGATGCAGCCAAAGAGGCTCAAGGGTTGCTCGAATTGAGAATTTCTCAGCTCAAGAATACGGTAAAAAACGCTCGAATTATAAGCGAAAAAGATCTAAATACAGATTATGTCCAAATTTTAAATAAAGTGCGTATACGCAATATAAAAACCAATCAAGAATTTACCTACATGTTGGTGTCGGAGCAAGAAGCTAGTCTCAAGGATGGCAAATTAGCCATTAGCACGCCTGTAGCCAAAGCTTTATTGGGAAAAAAAATTGGCGATAAGGTAGAAGTTTCCGTTCCTTCGGGTCAGTTACATTTCGAAGTTATTGATATCTCATTTTAATACACTACACAGATGGCAAGCATTTTTACTAAAATAGTGGCAGGCGAAATTCCGTGTCATAAAATTGCAGAAAACGAACAGTATCTTGCGTTTTTAGATGTACGTCCGTTAGTAAGAGGACACGTATTGGTGATTCCAAAACAAGAAGTATCGTATATTTTCGATTTAGATGACGAGATGTTGAGTGGGCTACATGTATTTGCGAAAAAAATAGCGGTAGCGGTAGGGAAAGCCATTCCTTGCAAAAGGGTAGGCCTGACGGTTATTGGTTTAGAAGTGCCTCATGCACATATTCATTTAATTCCGTTGACCAAAGAATCGGATATTTATTTTTCTAACACGAAATTACAGTTGGAAGACAGTGAGTTGGCAGCTATTGCAACAAAGATAAAGCAAGAATTAGAATAAGGACTTATTATATACATGTATAAAATGGGGAAAAGGGATTACTTTTCCCTATTTTTTGTTTTTTCAAATACTTCTAGGCTCAAATCGGCTTGTTCGTAAAAAGCTGCTCTTTGAGGGAGAACTTCGTTGATGAAATCGCTTATTTCTTCTGCCGTTTTATCCTTGAGCAAGGGGCGTTTCATTTTGCCAGCTATTAAGCGTTTTGTAAGCTCTTCAGTAGGTGTTTGTAGGTAAATACTTAGTCCTGTGGTGTTTATTGTCTCCATGTTGTTGTAAAAACAAGGAGTACCTCCTCCTGTAGCAATTACTACATGTTCGATAGCAGACAACTCTTCGAGTATCTTTTTTTCAATAGTTCGAAAACCTGTTTCTCCTTTCTCTATAAAGAGCTGATTAATAGTTGTGTGGTAGGTATTTTCTATATACAAATCAGTATCTATAAAAGTATAATCAAGGTATTGAGCCAGTTTTTTCCCAAAGGTTGTTTTCCCTGTGCCCATAAAACCGATTAAAAATACACGGTGTAACTTCTTTTCTATAAGAGCGGGCTGAATAATCGTGCGGATGATTGTTTCAACTTGCTTGTTGCTGATCGTTGTTTCCATTGTGTGTATAATAAACGTTTACATTGTGTCATATCGTGTAAAAAAATAGTCCGTAGTTCGATACTTTTTTGTGTATTATACATAAAAGCACTTACTTCAAAATTTTGCTCAAAACTGCGAAAATCCATATTTGCCGAGCCAATAATGGCGATTTCATCGTCAATAGTGATGGTTTTGGCATGAATAAATCCGGCCGTGTATTGGTACACACGGATACCTGCTGCCAACATATCGCGTACAAATGACAATGATGCTTGGAGCGAGATTTGTGTGTCCGATCGACTAGGTATCATAATCCGTACATCTACACCACTCAAAGCGGCTGATTGCAAGGCATTTGATACGCTATCGTTCGGCAAAAAGTACGGTGTTTGCACATATACTGTTTTGGTTGCATTGTGTATAGCATGGCAAAATCCTTGCATAATGCCCTCCCAAATAGAGTCGGGTCCGCTACCCACAATTTGCATGGGTATTTTTTCTTCGCACTCATGTAGCGGAAAGTACTTTTTGTTGTGAATGGCCTTTTTAGTGATATACAGCCAGTCGTTTAAGAATAATTGTTGCAATCCCCCTACGGCATCTCCTTGTATTCTCATGTGCGTATCTCTCCACACGCCCCATTCCAAGCCTTTGGTATAGCGGTCGGCAATATTTACTCCACCCAAGAAACCTACTTTCCCGTCGATAACCAATATTTTGCGGTGGTTGCGGTAGTTGAGTTTATTTGTAAAATATGGGAATCGCAATTCGAAAAATGATTGCAAAATTACTCCTGCATCTTTCATCTCTTGTATCGTGGAGCGTTTCAGTCGCCAGCTGCCTACATCATCGTAAATCAACCGCACTTCTAGCCCTTGTTGAGCCTTTTTTATCAACATATCTTTAAACATATTGCCAGTATCATCGGTTTCAACGGCATAATATTCGGCATGGATATGTTTCGAAGCACCCTCTATTTCTTGCATCATGGTTTCAAATAGCACTTTCCCATCGGTAAATATATCCACCGTATTGTGTGTAAATATACCAGCATTCGTGTTGTTTTTCAATAGCTGAATAAGGCGTTGATTTTTATCGCAAATAGCATCGTTACCACACGCTTCAAGCAACGGAATTTCGGGGGTATAAGAGAGAATCTTCTTTTTTAGTTTTTTCGATATAGTAGCTTGACGGTGAAAACTTCGACCAAACACAATGTATAAAAATAATCCAACAAAAGGTACAAAAAGCAATACCACTATCCATGCCGAAGTACGCACAGGATGCCTGTTTTCGAGCAATACGACTAACACACTAGATACAATTGTATAGGCGTACGTAGCTAAAAAAAGCAAAATTAATATGTCAGGTAGAAATTCCATATTTACCAGTTTCTATATGTAATGCATTTGTTCGTTTCAACAAAATCGACGTTGAAATTAGGTAGAGGTGCCAAAGGAGCACATGTACCCTCGTGGAGTGAAAAATCGGCGATTTCTTCGTGTATTTCGTCGTATAAGTTAGCTTCGATAAAGGAGTCAAGTAGGATTTTCCCTCCTTCTACTATCAGCGAATGTATTTTTCTCGTGTACAATTCATCGAGTATTTGTGGCAGGATAGAACGGGAGAAATCCAGTTTTACTAGTGAAGGATTGCCTTCTCTCGATTGTAGAGCATTGAAAATCAGTGTATCAGATTCGCCATTGTATAAAGAATAATCAGTTGGTATGCTTAGTTGTTTGTCTATTACTAGCCGAACAGGGTTTTTGCCATACCACCTTCTTGTTTTGAGCGAGGGGTTGTCTTTTAGTGCCGTTTTAGTGCCGACCAATATTGCCATATTTTCAGCCCGCAGTTTGTGTACCAGGCTTTTGGTCGTTTCGGTAGATAGTTGTACAGGATGGGGGAGATTGGCATCAATATATCCATCGGCACTTTTTGCCCATTTCAAGGTAATAAAAGGCCGTTTTTTTGTATGGTACGTAAAGAAATATTTGTTCAATTCTTTCGCCTCTTCCTCCAATATACCGACAGAAACAGTTATTCCAGCTTGCTGCAAGCGGTTAATACCGTTACCAGATACTGTTGGGTTGGGGTCGGTGCTTGCAATATATACGGTCGGTATATTGTGCTGAATAATTAAATCGGCACAAGGCGGTGTTTTTCCTTGATGTGAGCAGGGTTCGAGACTTACATACATTGTGGAGGTGGAGAGGAGTTCTTTGTTTTTTACCGATCGAATAGCATTAACTTCTGCATGAGCCTCGCCGTAGGTGCGGTGGTACCCTTCGCCAATAATGGTTTTGTTGTGCACAATTACACAGCCCACCATGGGGTTAGGGGCAACCCTGCCTTTTCCGAGCCGTGCCAATTGCAAACAGCGGTGCATGTATGTTTCGTGTATATTCACTTCTCTTATACGTATTTATACTAGAATGTCTCTATAATTTTTGTAACTTTGTACTGTTAATATAATCCTTTTTCGCTATATCAATGAAGCAGAATTGTTATACCTATTTTCACGAAACGCTTGCGGGAATCTATCCTGCACACGAAATAGATACTTTGTTTCGCTGGACACTCTCACACGTTTTACACATTCCATATGGTCAGACGATTGCATACAAAGATATAAAAATTACCCTTACGCAAGAAACTGATAGTAAAACAATTGCAAAAAGATTGAAAAAAGGCGAACCGATACAGTATATTGTAGGCGAAGTGGAGTTTTACGGACTCACTTTTTTAGTTACCCCAGATGTGTTAATTCCTCGTCCCGAAACAGAAGAGCTTGTTGATTGGATACTGACGGAAGATACAGATACGCAGAGTTCAAAAAACATACTGGATATCGGTACAGGAAGTGGCTGTATCTCAATTGCTATTGCCAAAAATCGCCCCCATCACAGTGTATATGCACTTGATATTTCACAAAAAGCCCTTGCCATGGCCACGAAAAATGCAGTTTTAAATGAGGTTAATATACAATTTGTAGAAAAAAGCATTTTTTCGCTAAAAATAGATGATTTCACCGAACAATTTGATACTATTGTGAGCAATCCGCCTTATGTCTGCGAAAATGAAAAAAACGAGATGCAAGCCAACGTGCTAGATTTTGAACCGCACCTTGCACTTTTTGTGCCCAACGATAATCCGCTGAAATTTTACAAAGCCATTGCTCAACTAGCCCAAGTACAATTGAAACCCAATGGGTTGGTGTATCTAGAAATTAATCAGGCATTTGGAGCGGAAACGGAAACTCTCTTTCAGCAACATGGATTTGATACCCAACTAAAAAACGATCTTTCGGGAAAACCAAGAATGATAAAGGCATGGAGAAAAAAGAACATTACGCATATGTAGCCTCTTATTGTGCAGCAGCAGAAAGATGCAAACAAGAGGTGGCAGAGCGACTGAAAAAAGTAGCCATTTCTAGCGATGAAATCGAAGAATACCTTGATTTGTTAGAACAAGATGGGTATATCAACGAATTGCGATACGCCCAAGCTTATGTACGAGATAAGTTTCGGTTTAATAAATGGGGTAAAATTAAAATTAGCTACATGCTCCAAAGCAAAGGACTTCCATCGTTCACCATACACGAAGCATTAGGTGAAATTGACCCAGAATCCTATTTAGAAACGTTATTCGCATTGCTACAAAGCAAAGCCAGAACCACAAAATCCACCACATTATCTGATAAAAAAGCAAAATTATACCGTTTTGCTGCAAGTCGGGGTTTTGAAAGCGAAGCTATTCAGAGGGCTTTCAAGCAATTAACATTAGAATAATTTTTCTCTCCCGACTCTCTTCTTCTCTTCGCTGGCGCAGATTTCCTAATTTGTGTCTCTTTGAATTTAGTCGCGTGTCAGGAGACCTTCTGTTGGCGCAGGTCTCCCGACCTGTGTCTCTTTTTTTCTGGAGGTCTTCCGACCTCCGCTGGCGCAAGTCTCCTGACTTGTGTCCTTTCTTTTCTTTCCGTTATCTACAAACGCTTTCAACGTTCCTTGTTTTTTTCTATATATTAATGTGACACGGGTCAGGAGACCCG
>JAGNUZ010000015.1 GCA_017986765.1 Paludibacteraceae bacterium
TTGTTTTGTATAATTTTGTTGTTTTCATAATCGTAAAATTTAAGTTCTTTTGTTGTTTACTAAGTTTGTTTTGTGAGGATTGATTTTATCTTATAAAATGCATCCATCGTTCTATTTTTCTCTCATTTCCCTCGGTGGGGATTTTGTGATGTAAAATAGTGCGTGTAACGAATGTAATCAAGTGTGTCCATCATCATTCTGTTTAATTATTTTTATTTAGTAAGTCGTATCATTGCTTCTATTGTTTGCTCTTTTGAGCCAAAGGCGGTTAGTCGAATATATCCTTCGCCACTTGGACCAAAGCCAACGCCAGGTGTTGTTACAATATGTTTTTCTGTTAGTAATTTGTCGAAGAAAGTCCAAGAAGTATATCCAGTAGGAACTTTTAGCCATATATAAGGTGCATTTACACCGCCATATACTTCGTATCCTAATTTTTCTAGACTAGTACGAATAATGCGTGCATTTTCCATATAGTATTGTATCATTTCTTTTACTTCTTTTTTACCTTCTTTAGTATATGTAGCCTCTGCTCCACGTTGTATAATATAGGGCGTTCCGTTAAATTTGGTTGCCTGTCGTCTGTTCCATAATGCGTTTATCGATACGCTTTTGCCATTTTTCAAATATCCTGTACACTCTTTTGGTACAATGGTGTAAGAGCAACGTGTGCCTGTAAATCCTGCTGTTTTCGAGTAGCTTCTAAATTCGATGGCTACTTGTTTTGCTCCTTCAATTTCGTAAATGCTATGTGGCACATCTTTTTCCGTAATAAATGCCTCGTATGCAGCATCAAATAGTAATAATACCTTGTTAGCTATGGCATAATCAACCCACTCTTTGAGTTGTACTTTTGTTAAGGTCGTGCCCGTTGGGTTATTTGGAAAACATAAATACACGACACTTACTTTTTCTGTTGGCAGTTGAGGAATGAATCCATTTTCTGCTGTAGAAGATAAATAGACAATGTTGCTCCATTTGCCATCTTTGCCTAATTCTCCAGCTCTTCCGCCCATTACATTGGTATCAATATACACAGGATACACAGGGTCGGTTACAGCTATGATATTGTCTTTGCTTAGTATATCGCCAATGTTTCCACTGTCACTTTTTGCACCATCGCTTACAAATACCTCTTCTGTGGATAAATCTACTCCAATAGCTTTATAGTCGTGTTCGATAATTTTATCTACTAAAAATGAGTACCCTTTGTCAGGACCATAACCTTTAAATGTAGCTCCGCTTGCCATTTCGTCCACAGCTTTGTGCATTGCTTGTATTACCGTTTTCGACAAGGGTAGGGTTACATCGCCAATACCCATACGGATAATGTTTGCTTCGGGATGTGCTGCCTTAAAACTCTCTACTCGTTTTGCTATTTCAGAAAATAAGTATGTTTCTGGTAATTGTATAAAGTTGTCGTTTGCGTAAACCATTGTTATGTTTTTTTTATATTTCTATTGTGCCTTCAAAGACCGTTACTGCTGGTCCTGTCATATATACTCTATTGTTATCTCGGTTCCATTCTATTTCTAGGTTTCCTCCTACTAATTCTACCGTTGCTTTATTGCTACATAATTGATTGATATGTGCAGCGACCAGTGTAGCACATGCCCCTGTTCCGCAAGCCAAAGTTTCTCCTGTGCCTCTTTCCCATACACGCATTCTCAATGTGGTTGGGTTGATTACTTGTACAAACTCTGTGTTTGTTTTTTTCGGAAACATTGAGTGACTTTCAAATTTTGGACCAATCTTCTCCAATTCTATCGTTTCGGTACTGTCAGTAAATACTACACAGTGGGGGTTTCCCATCGAAACAGCTGTTACAGCATATTCTTTTTCGTCTATCGTTACAGTTTCATTTACAATGCTATCTTCGCTGCTTAGAGCAGGAATTAATGACGTTTCAAAAATTGGCTCGCCCATATCGACTGTTACTTTTTCTACTAAGCCATCTTCGCCTGTATATACAGTGAGGTATTTGATACCCGCTTTTGTTTCGAGCGTAAATTCAGTGTTGCTTGTCATTTTTTTATCATACACATATTTAGCAACACAGCGAGATGCATTTCCACACATTTCAGCTTCCGAACCATCAGGGTTAAACATCCGCATTCTAAAATCTGCTATTGTAGAAGGAAGAATCAGAACCAATCCATCAGAGCCTATGCCGAAATGACGATCGCTAATGCGGGTAGAAAATGTAGATGGAGATATAAGTGTTTCTTCAAAACCATTTATATATACATAATCATTTCCAGCCCCTTGCATTTTTGTGAATCTTATCGTTTTTGACATAATGTATTGCATTTTTGATAAAAAGTAATAAAACGTTTTGTTTTCGGTACAAATGTATTAATTATGATATAATTTCAAGCGAAAATAAGTGAGGCAATGAAAATAAAAATTCACGAAGTATTAATCTTGTTATTAAAAAGATGTTTCTGGAAAAATATAAAAGATTATCTGTCCTTTTTGTTTCATATTAAAACTACAACTGTCTCGGCATGATAAAAAATATTTAATTGAATTTTGTGTTTTTTATCACATTTGTACCTTTATGTATTAGAAAATACAATTCTTATTCTTAATTTGCTTTTATATTCGTCGTTTTTATGTTAAAAAGACAATTGTTTACCCCTTCATCTTGAAGAAAAATGAGATGACATATATCTATATACACAGAAAATCTATATCTTTGTTGCAAAATATACTTCTATTGATTGACTTAAAACAGCGTATAATATGTGTGGAATTGTAGGATACATCGGAAAGCAAGAGGCTTATCCAATATTGATTAAAGGTTTACATCGCTTGGAATATCGTGGTTATGATAGTGCGGGGGTTGCTTTAATTAATGATAAAGGAGACTTAAATGTATATAAGTCCAAAGGAAAAGTAGTTAACTTAGAAGAGTCAGCTCAATCTAAAGATGTATCTGGACACATTGGTGTAGCACATACACGATGGGCAACGCATGGCGAGCCAAACAACGAAAATGCACACCCACATTACTCGCAATCCGAATCCTTGGCACTTATCCATAATGGGATAATTGAAAATTACATGGTTATTAAAAAAGAGTTAATCCGCAATGGTTATACCTTTAAAAGCTCAACAGACACCGAAGTATTGGTGCAATTTATCGAATATATAAAGAAAACCAACAAGGTCGATTTGTGTCATGCTGTGCAGATAGCCTTGAAAGAAGTAGTCGGAGCGTATGCGATAGCGGTATTGGATAAAAATGATCCAAAACAAATTATTGCGGCACGCAAGAGTAGTCCGTTGGTAATTGGAATTGGTGATGGCGAATATTTTTTGGCATCGGATGCTACGCCTATTGTTGAATTTACCAACCAAGTAGTATATGTAAATGATGAGGAAATAGCTGTTATACACATTGATAATGGACTCAAATTACTTAGTTTAGGAGATGTCGAACAAACAGCTGAGGTTACACAATTAGAAATGAGTTTGGGTCAGCTAGAAAAAGGTGGTTACGATCATTTTATGATTAAAGAAATCAATGAGCAACCAAATACATTAATAGATTGCATCAGAGGTCGTATCAATATGGAGGGAACAGAAGTTAAACTGTCTGGTGTTATTGACCACGAAGCAAAATTCTTGAATGCTCGTCGTATTATTATAGTAGCGTGTGGCACATCATGGCATGCGGGTTTGATTGGTGAATATTTGATTGAAGATTTATGCCGTATTCCTGTAGAAGTGGAGTATGCGTCAGAATTTAGATACCGCCATCCTATTATTTATCCTGATGATATTGTGATAGCTATATCGCAGTCGGGCGAAACTGCCGACACCTTGGCTGCTATTGAGGTGGCAAAAAAACAGGGTGCATTTATTTATGGTATTTGCAATGCTGTGGGTTCGTCAATACCACGTATGACAGATTCAGGTTCGTATATCCACGTAGGACCAGAGATAGGTGTGGCATCTACAAAAGCCTTTACAGGACAAATTACAGTGTTATCCATGCTTGCCCTTACGGTGGCTAAATTACGCAAAACAATTACCCCAGAACTTTACCGGAATTTAATTAAAGAATTGCAATCCATGCCTGATAAAATGCACAAGGTATTGCAACTGGATGCACAGATTAAAGATTTGGCAAAAATGTTTACCTATGCACATAATTTTATTTATTTAGGAAGAGGGTATAACTATCCAGCAGCGCTTGAAGGGGCTCTTAAACTAAAAGAAATATCTTACATTCATGCTGAGGGTTATCCTGCTGCTGAAATGAAACATGGTCCTATTGCCCTGATAGATAACGAAATGCCTATAGTGGCGATAGCTACGCAAGATAGTATTTACGAAAAAACAGTAAGCAATATACAAGAAATAAAAGCCCGCAAAGGTAGAATCATAGCGGTAGTAACCGAAGGTGACGAAACGGTACGTGAAATAGCTGATTTTTGCATTGAAGTGCCTGTTTGCATGGAGTATTTTGCACCCATTGTTTCTGCCATTCCATTGCAATTGTTTGCCTATTACATTGCTGTAAATAAAGGCAGAAATGTGGATCAACCTCGTAACTTGGCAAAATCGGTTACGGTAGAATAATTTTACGCAAGTATAAATAAAAAAAGCAGGCTTCAGTATGTTGAGCCTGCTTTTTTATGCGAACAAATATGCTTATTGCAACAGTAAACCTTTGGCAACTTCGGTAGCCGTATCTTCTCCTTTTATTTTTTTGACCAAGGCAAGGGCAAAATCCATACCGAATCCAGGACCTTTGCCAGTTACTATTTCGCCAGCATCTACTACTTTGTCGTTGCTAAGAGTAGCTCCGTGTAGGTGGGGTTCAAAACTAGGGTAGCAAGTTGCCTGTTTGCCTTGGAGTAGTTGCAATTCGCCCAATATTAACGGAGCGGCACAAATAGCACCAATGAGTTTACCTTTTGCTGCATGTGCTTTTAAGGCTTGTTTCAATCCTTCGTGCTTGTTGAGGTTGCTCGTACCAGGCATACCTCCTGGTAATATTAAGGTTTCTGCATCGGCAAGGCTCGCCTCTGAAAATAATTTGTCTGCCACAATAACGATATTATGTGCACCGATTACGGCAAGTTGAGGTTCGATAGATACCACCGTAGTGTCAATATCAGCACGGCGTAAAATATCTATGGTAGAAACAGCTTCTATTTCTTCAAAACCATTGGCTAAAAATACGTAGTTCATAGTTTGTTGTTTATTTACGAGTGAATACTTGAGATAAATGTGTGCGAAAATCATCAAACATGTACAAATATAGTGTTTTGTTTTGGAAAAAGTCTTATATTTGCACACGAAAATTGGGGGTTTAGCTCATCTGGCTAGAGCGTAACACTGGCAGTGTTAAGGTGATCGGTTCGAGTCCGATAATCTCCACAAAAAACGCCACAAGTTTGATTGTATCAGGCTTGTGGCGTTTTTTATTTATTTATCGGTACAGATACGTCACAAAGGTATTTTGGATAATTCTTTTTTAATTAACGGGATTCGTTATGAAGAATTTTTTTCTCAACCTTAGTTCTCTTTTCTTAACTCCAAAGGGGTAATCTGTTTATAGAAATAAAATAACCTAGTAGAACTCAACCCTACCTGAAGGGTCTGTATAAATAATCATTAAAGAGCATGGATTGAAAAATCCGACCAACTAGTCTGTACTTTTATGGAAGAAAGTACGTAGAATATTTTTGAAGAAAAGAGCTTGTAAACAGCTAAGCAGTAACACCGATTACAAATCCGCACTAGCGGGAGGGGCAGTCTACTCGAGTAGGCACAGTTTTTTTATCTATTATAGTCTCTATCACGATAATCGTAAATATTCATAAGTTTCACAGATAGTTTTTTTTCTTTTGTTTTATTGTACCAAAATCCTTCGGTGGAATAAAGAAAATCATCCCATTCAAGTTCAAAATCTCCAGTTTTAATAGTATCTACAAATTCATCCATAAAAATCTGCTCAGAACTAGTTTTTATATGACCTTTAAGCAATATTTTTTTATTCTGTTTCCAATAGAAATATTCACCAACGACATTATCCTCTTCTTTTTTGCATATTGACAAGGATATCTTATACTTATCATTTATTTTTCCAACAAAATGAAAATATGGCTTTACATCACAATATGAATCGCTTAATCCGAAGAGCCATCTTCCATAATCGCTTAAGTAGTCTTTTATTATATTTATTTTAAGATATTTAGACGAACCAAAATTACAATTCTGCCATACATGAGGAAAGCAGTCTGAGTTATTACTAATGAAAATAGAGTCATTTGTTAATATAAATTGATGATTCATTTTATGGCATTGAAATTCGCATTCTCCTTCTAAAGTATATGCACTATCTGATTCATAGTTATCGGTTTCATTACCATAAGCACATTGATGTGCTTCTCTTATAGAATTACGACAATCATTTAACCAAAATTTTTCAAGAAAATCAAAATATTTTGCTCCGTCAATTAAATCAGGCATTAAAATCAGTTCACCTTTCTCCAAATCAAACTGCAAATAATCTGTTTCAGCTCCAACAGGATATGGACCACCTGCCCAATCGATATTAATTGTTACTTTTAAAATATTTGAATAAAAATCGCAAGCAAAGTTAAGAAAACTTATTCCTGATTGGTCAATACTGTCATTACTGATAAATAAATACTTCTCAACCAATTGAATATTGTCTTTATTAATAATATCGTCGTCATAAAATAATATATGCTGTAACCTTTTATTAATTTGATTTGCTACTTCAACTTTCTCTGGAATCTTAGATGTGAAAAAGGGAAATTCAATCGTTGAATTATCAGTCTGATATTTAATCTCTTCTATCAACAAAAAATTATGATTAGAAGAAGCAGTAAGTCTGAAACTACATATTAGTGTGATAATTATTAATGCTAAAATCTTTCTTGTCATTGTCGTTAATTGTTTATAGGTAGTATTCATGAAATTGTGCCAAATATCTGTGTATACGCCATAAGCTAGCATCTAAATCCACCTTGGAAGCAATAAATTTTTCTGTTAATAATTTCGTAACTCTTAGTCTTTTTGGTCCTTTAGTTATTCAATAAAGTTAAATTTATTTCTCAAACAATTATACGATACTATATAAAATTTAAAAAGATTTTTTGAGGGTTACTTTATTTCCACATTTACCCTCTCTTACTAATCTCACCCAATTTCCCCTTATTTACAATAACAATATCTTTTTCGTTCAATGCAATGAGCCCTTCTTTTTCAAATGTTTTCAATAGTTTCACCGCATTTTCGGGAGATACGTTGGCGAAGTCAGCCACATCTTTGCGTGTTAATAGCGGGAAAATGCTTTCGTTTTCTGGTTTAAACTCATCTAAATAGAGTAAAGTTTGAGCCAATCGACCATTCATTTGTTTGTACAATACAGTGCGCAAAGCATCGTATAGGTTGCCATTGCGTTCGCAATGACGTTTGATAATGTCGAATCCAAAGGTGCTATTTTTTTTGGCAATAGCCATAATCGCTTCTTTTTCAATTAAGAAGGCTTGGCAATTCGTAAGTGCAGTGGTGGAATAGTTGAAAGGTGTATTGGTAAATACGGCAGAGAGACCTACAAATTCACCCGATTGCACAATTTGTATATTAAAACTTTTTACGCTATTGTCTTCTACATACTGCTTTGCTACGCCGTGTATCATAAAAAGCACGTACGAGGTAAAAGCTCCTTGTTTGGTTAAACTGTCTCCTTTGCGGAAGATAATTTGTGTTTTGCTCGACTTTACTAATTCTACCTCTTCGGGTATAAGTGATTGAAAACAAGGTGCTTGTATGTCACAAATAAATTCTAAATCTGTTTCTTGTAGTGTTTTCATGGTTCAATTATCTTGTACTACAAAGGTATAGAAAATATAGGGACAAATGTATATCAATAAATAGTATGTTGCACAATAGCTTTAAACTTATTGTGCCAACACCCAATTTCCTTTGTCAGAAATGCCGTACTACCTACCTTTGTATCATAATCAATTAAACAAAAAAATATGTTGTACACAAATTTAAAACACATTGAATCAGCATCAGAATATGCTAACATCCTTAGTGAAAATGAAAACGTAATGGTAATCTGTGGTCGCATGGGGCCTATGTGCATTCCTGTATATGGTATTGCCGAAGAGTTAGAGGATGAATATACTCATGTAAAATTTCTTGATATGGAATTTGACAACCCCGAGTCGCACGTAATACGTAGTTTGCCCGAAGTAAGAGGCTTTATGGGAATTCCTTTTACTATTTATTACAAAAATGGAAAAGTAGTGAAAGCAACATCGAGTATACAAACCAAAACGCAAATAAAAACGATATTAGATGCTGAGTTTTCTTCAAAATAAAGAATGTAACCATGAATGAGCAAACACATTACGATACCATTGTGGTAGGTGCAGGCCCTGCGGGATTAACCGCAGGTATCTACCTATCGCGTGCAAGACTTAAAACACTTATTGTGAGTGAGGGTGTTGTGGGCGGACAAATGGTCCTTACGCACGAAATAGCAAATTATCCTGGAGTAGAAAATCTTAGTGGCTATCAGCTTGCTAATATCATGAAAAAACAAGCCAAAACTTTTGGATGCGATATTATAGCCAATACTCCGATTGACAATATGGACTTATCGGGAGCAATAAAAAAAGTATCCCTCGATGGTGTGGACTATACGGCTCATACAGTGATTCTTAGCCCAGGTGGTCGCTCTCGCACTTTGGGTGTTACGGGCGAAGCTAGGTTTAAAGGCAAGGGCATTTCTTATTGCGCTACTTGCGATGGCGATTTTTTTACGGATAAAGAAATAGTGGTAGTAGGAGGGGGCAATGCTGCATTAGAGGAAGCTGTGTCGCTTACTAAATATGCCAGCAAGGTAACTATTATACACCAATTTGATCATTTTCAGGCATTTGAACATGCCATTGAAGAGGCACTTGCTCATCCTAAAATTAATGTTGTGATGGAATCGAGCATTACCGCTTTTTATGGCAATGAAAATATTGAAAGTGTGGATATTACAAATTTGAAAACAGGAGATGTGCAGAATTTTAAGACCGATGGTGCTTTTGTATTTATAGGTTATGTTCCTAACACTGAGTTTTTAGAAGGGAAAGTGGAACGAAACCAGTGGGGCGAAATCGTTGTGAAACCTGATTTATCAACGAATATTGCGGGTGTATATGCCGCAGGCGATAGCATTGTGAAACGCTACCGACAAGTAACTACAGCCGTGGCAGATGGCACAATAGCCGCATTATCAGCATCAGCTTATGTGCACGAATTGACAAAAATGAATTAAATGAAGAGATGGGTATGAAGATGAAGATAAGGTTTTTTCCTATAACGAGCTACGCCTTGGTAATGGGGCTTACGGGTTTGGCGGTGCTGTTGGGTAAGTTTGCCCACTTGCAATGGCTGCCTTCTGTATTTTACGAAATAACTATGTTTGTGGTTTTGGCATTGTTTGTATTGTTCTCGATGCTGTATGGTTTAAAATTACTTTGGTTTGCAGATGAGGTAAAGACCGATTTTACGCACCGCATACGTATCAATTTTTTTTCAGCCATTAGCATTTCGCTTTTGCTACTTTCGATAGGCTTTTATACGTATTTTCCGATGCTGGCTATTCCTTTGTGGTGGATGGGTACGATTTTGCATACCATTTTTATGTTTAAAACGATCAGTTTTTGGATACAACATAATTTTGAAATACAACATTTTAATCCCGCATGGTTTATTCCCGTAGTGGGTAATATGCTTATTCCCATCAGTGGGGTAGATTTTGCACCCGTACTTTTGTCGTATTTTTATTTTGCGGTAGGGCTATTTTTCTGGATAGTGTTGTTTACTATTTTCATTTACCGTGCTGTTTTTCATGCACAGTTACCCGAAAAGTTTATCCCAACGTTCTTTATTTTATTAGCACCACCCGCTGTTGGTTTTATATCGTATATGCGTATAGCCACTAGTTGGGACACATTTTCGGTGTTTCTACTTTTTATGGCATATTTTTTCTTGGCTTTACTTGCCGTGATGTATAAAAGTTTCACAAAACTCAAATTTTTCATGTCTTGGTGGGCTTTTACTTTTCCCTTGGCGGCCATAGCCATTGCCTCAACGGTCGCTTATCAGCTCACATTGATGCCCTTTTTTAAATTTGTCGCTTGGGTATTATTGTTTGTTGCAGTGATTGCAAATAGTATTGTAGCAAGATATACGTTTAAATACATACGAAAAGGAGAAATTTGTGTGCAAGAAGATTAATTTTATAAATAATTTAGATACTCTATTATGAAAACAAAGATTACAGCCATCGTCTTTACATTATTTGGACTATTGGCAGGCGTTATTTTTACAGCTATTAGTATCAATCTATCCGCGGGTAAAATGATAATTCGGGAAATGAAAAGTCCATATGATTACGAAAAAACCGTTGAAACCATTGTAACACGTGTTAATTCGATGCCCGAATGGCACATTGTAACGGTATATGATATGAATAAGGAAGTACTGGCGAATGGAGGCGAGCCTATTGGCAAATTCAGTATTATTAATTATTGCAGTGGCGAATTTGCTTCGGATATGCTTTCGGCCGATGACCGCAAAAAGATGGGTGCAATGATGCCCAAGGGTTTTGCTGTGTACGAAAAATCTGATGGACAAGTATATGTAGCCACGTCTAATGGTGCAGTGATGGGTAAATTATTTGGTGGTGAAACCGAAATACGCATTGAAAAAGTATCGCTTGAGGTAGAAGACATGCTTCGTTTCTTAAATTTTAAATCAAGCATATTTTAAGCCTACATCCATAGTTACAAGAGTATATTTACAAGAATAGAAATCATTTTAGTGACGGCTATTCTTATTTTATGCTGTTAAAATAGAATCATCCGAGAGCCACATCCAATACCATCATAGTGGCAAAACCGAGCATTGCACCGATGGTTGATAAATCTGTTTCGTGTCCAGTTTGTGATTCAGGTATCAGTTCTTCTACTACCACAAAAATCATTGCACCAGCAGCAAAGGAAAGTGCGTATGGCAATAATGGTGTGATAGAAATCACTAAATACGCTCCAATTACTCCCGATATGGGCTCTACAATACCAGAGAGTTGACCGTAATTAAAGGCTTTGGCTCTAGATAGTCCTTCTCTACGCAAAGGGATGGACACGGCAGCTCCTTCGGGAAAATTTTGCAAGCCAATACCAATAGCCAAGGCGATAGCACCCGCAAGCATACCCATATCAGGATTGTTTGCCAAAGCACCAAAAGCTACCCCTACGGCCAATCCTTCGGGTATATTGTGCAAGGTAATAGCGAGTACCAACAAAATGCTACGTTGCCACGATGTTTTTATCCCTTCGGCCTTATCGGTAGATAGTCCCATGTGTAAGTGAGGTAGTAATTTATCGACAAGGAGCAAGAATGCGCCACCCGATAAAAATCCGACTACGGCAGGTACCCAAGGTATTCCGCCAGAAGCTTCGGTCATTTCAATAGCAGGTTTCAGCAACGACCAAAAACTAGCTGCAATCATAACGCCAGCGGCGAAGCCAAGCATAGAATTTAGGATCTTCTGGTTGATTGTTTTGAAAAAGAAAACCATTGATGCTCCAGCTGCGGTTACAAACCATGTAAACATAGTAGCAATGAAAGCTAATAATACGGGGTTAATTTCTAATATTGCTTGCATAATGTAGCGGTTAATAATATTTCTACGGATTCTTATTCGATTATCTCTTTTGGATCAAGACCATATTTATTAGCATGAGCATCTCCATCGGTACATGTAAGAATAAAGTTGTATATCGGGATTAAAATGAACCAACCACTTTTACCAACATCATGCATCCTTCTTACACCCACAGCAATCGAGGGTATAAGTATTGTAAATTGATACATAGTCGCTAAAATACTTTCGTTAGTGCCGGCAAACATATCTGCAGCCCCTTCAATAAATCCTAGAATAAATCCTATTATAAAGTTAACAAGCACAAACATCCAGTATTCTTTTCTTCTTGCTCGTCCGCTAAAAACGGCATATTTCTTTAAAACTTCTATATACCAATACATCTCATTTTTTTTTTAATTTTTTACTTATACTGTCTTGAAATCTCTTTTATTCGTAATTTACCTTTCACAATACCGCTCCAAAGTTAATACCGATTTTTCATACAGCAAAGTATAGTGGGTTTATTTTATATATGTAGGAAATTTTACTTTTTAGAGATGTGTATGCATAACAAAATCCGAATAAAATAGATTTTTATTCGGATTCAAGCATTACCAGATAAGAAAAATTATTCTTTTATAAAATAAACAAAAACAAGCTCTTCGCTTTCTTTTTTTATCCAATGAGAGAAATTTAAACTCGACGCTTTGTCTATTAATGGAATAGGTAAAAATGGGGCAATCAGTTGATAGATTATGCCTTCTTTTTGCTTTCTTAAATCTTCCATTACTTGCGTAACGGGATGTTCTCCATTGGCAAGCATTTCCCGTGCATCGAATGTTACAGTTACCTTGCTACTATCAAACCAGGTAGGTTTTTCGTAGTTATAGGTCTGTTCGCTCGAATGAATTTCTTCCGTATTTTGTCCTATTTGTACTCGCAGATGATTCACAAGTGTGCCTACTTGTATATTGCCAATTAAAGCGGCTTGTTGCAAGGTGGCAATTTTACCTACGGTACGACGCAAAATAGGATTTTTTAGTTTTTTAAATTCGGGAACATACGCTATCAGCACATCTTCCAATACAGGATAAGTTTCTATAATGTCTAAAATCTTTGTTTTAGGTGTTATAATTAGTTCTTTGTTTTTCATAATATCTATTGTTTATTTGTACGAAAGTATGCGTTGCTCACCTTCTAATTCGCGGTATTTAGTTACGTTGTGCGATACCTCGAGTGTTCCTAGGTACTCATTCTTATCATTTCGCAAAGCAAAATATTCGATGTAAACCATCTTTTTTCCGCCCATATTTATCCAAAATGGAGCACGACTTTCTTTTCCGCTTTTAAAATCTTCGATAATTTTATCTACAATATGGGCACTTGCAGGCGGATGACAATGACGTACATCTCTATTGAGAATGGCTCTATTTCGTTGAAAAATACGTTCGGAACTTTGAGAAAAGTATTTTACCTTGTCATGTTTATCTACAAATGTCATATCCACAGGCAAAGTGTTTAATATACTCATAATCTCTTCTGCCGAAAAACTTCCGCTTGGCAACTGTATATTGCTACCACTTTTTTGCAAATCGTTGATAGATTGCTCCACTGCCCAATCGGGTTTCCATGCTATTAATGGGTCGTAAAGACAGTAGCCTATTTCGAGCGATTGTTTGCTGATTTCATACCAATCGGCTTCGGCAAGCATGTCTAACGACATCGGGAATAGTATTTCCTCCTCTTTGCTAATCATCTCGAAAGCACCTTTGGTAGCTGTGTTAAGCACCATATCGGTAACAGCTTCAAATTCCTCTTTCGTCATTTCGGTCGTTTCGAGTACTTCGATACTGCCTTTAATCAAATCACGAATTTCATCGTGTTTTCCCCACATTACTTTGGGCGGCCCAGTAATTTCTAGTTTTTCGAGGTATGGAAATAGGAGGTATTCCTTCCGTTGATAATGTTTGTCCACATCATACAAGTTATTAAATAGTCCACGCAGTTTAATAATTTTATCAGCCATTAGGCTTTCTTCTGTGTTTTTAATGTCGGCAATTAATACAAAAATAGAATTCGTTACGATGGTTATTTGCTCGTTTTCTTTTCTGAATACATCCACAGGGTGTCCGTCGGGTACTGGTTTTAAGGCAGACAAGTCAACACGCCCTTCGAGTACGGACGAGTGTGCGTCGCATAAATCTAAGATTTCCTCTTCGGGCAAACCTTCGGCAATAAGCTCTTGTTCTACTTCTACCACTTCGCCATAAGGTATTTCGCTTAGGGTAAGGAGTAATTCATTTCGGACTGATTCTTGCGATCCGCCATGGTGTATTTTTAGCAAAAGTTCTTTCAACTTTTGTTTTCTGGCAAGGGAATTATTTATTAGTTCGCTCATAATAGTTGAATATAAATATGTGTAAATATCGTTTTATAGCTTTATTAATTAGCAAGTTGCAATGTTTTTGGGTATAGAATATTGTTTTCTAAATGAACATGAACGTGCAAGTCGTCTTCAAATTCTTCCAAAAGTTTATACGCCACCTGATAGGTGTTGCAGCCATCAGGTGGTACGCTGTAATTATTGCTCAACACATTTATTTTATCCATTGCACCACCAGCAAACTCGTGCTCACCTGTCATTCTATTAATTTCAGAAATAACAATCGCTTTAGTATCTGATGCATTGTTTTTGAGCAATTCTTTGATAGCAGGAAATAATACTTCTTCCTCGTTTTTGAGGTGTTGGAGTAGTTCTGTGTTTATTGCTGCAAATAAGTCTGCTATTTCGATTAGTTCTGGATGATTGTCTCCATGTACAGCAGCTATTTTTTCGGTATAGGCAGTAAGCTGAGGCAGTAAGCGTAACACCGTTTTGTGGTGTGTATTCACAATGTAGTCCGACAGAAAATCAAGGTTCCATTCCTTAAAATTGTGCATATCATTTACCTTTGTATATTCAAGAGTTGATAATTGTTCTTCTAAATTTGCAAGGTCTAGATTCTTTGATTTACATGTTTCTCCCAAAAGTTGGTTTCCACCACAACAAAAATCGATACCTGCATTTTTAAATATCTCTGCTGCTCTAAAATCTTGCGTTACAATGTCTCCAATTTTTAAATCGCTATAGTTTCTCATAAGTCTTTCTTGTTGATTCTACTTCTATTTAATTTATTTTAGCTACGCTTTTTTGTTTAGAAAGCTCATGCCTTCTACCGTTTTCTTTGTTTGTTCAGCACTAGGAGAGGGTGTTTTAACCACCAGTACCCTAAAGTTGCTATCGCTTTCGTTGTATAAGCAATGCGGTATCATTTTCGGGCTTTCAACTAGCATATCTTTGCCAGCGGGTATTCTTTCTTCTCCAACTTCAATAATCCCATCGCCCTCCAAAACATAAAAAAATACATCTACGGCGGTGGAATGTCTTTTTAAACTTTCACCTGGTTTCAACTCGATGTGTACCACTTGTACATGTTCGTTGCCAAATAACTTGCGTGCATCAATACCGTGTGGATTACCTGTTCTTTCGAGGTCTTTGTAACTAACTTTTTTCATTGTGTTCTGTTTTATATTTTAATTTATATGCTATCTTGTTGTAGTATTTATTGGTAAAAAATTAATACCGTACGATTTTATCAAAATCCAAACCAGCAAGAGTTGTTTCACGAAAAACTTTATTTAGGCGATTCCGTACATGTTGCCATGTATCGTGCATAGCACAAGGGGAAGTGCAGGAGCAATTTTCAAAACCCAATACGCAACCATTTAATGTGTCCATTCCTTCTACCGAGTCAATTACATCGTACAAATATATGTCGTTTATCGATTTTGTAAAGATATATCCACCATCTCTGCCCAAAATGCTTTTAATAAAACCCGCTTTCGATAAGTCGGTCATAATTCTACGTAAATATTTATCAGATACATTTAGCTCCTTGACTAATTGCTTTGCTGTGTACATCTGCTCAGGCTCTTTTGCCATATAGATTAATATACGCAACGAATATTCAGATGTTTTGGATAATTTCATTATATACTACCTTGTTGTATTATTTAGTACAAAGAAATGGATTTTTATTGAAACTACAAAATATAAATGGATATTTTTACTTTTATTTTAGGATGAAGGTTTTACATTATAATTGCCAATGGTATCATCTTAGGGGAATGAGTAAGTTGGATAGCTATATTTCATTTAGTAGTTCTATTGTACAAAATAGTGATATATATAAAGAAAAAAGAGCTGTATTTACATAATATAATACAAGAGATTATTTTTCTAAACAAATTAATGTATTAAATGGGGTTTTTGGAATAAAACGATTACTTTTGTGGCGTTTTATTATCATAATGAGTACAATAATTATTAATTTATACCACATTATCTATTTTGAATATGGAGAAGAATAAAGTTGCATGGAAATATAGAGTGCCGTTTTTACTGCTAGCCATAGTGGCTCTCATAGCGCTGATACCAGTAGACCACGAAACCATGGTTCCGCTAGGTGCTGAACCTTTAGTGATTAATCATGCGGATACCTCTTGGTTATTAATGGCTTCGGCATTGGTGCTACTAATGACTCCTGGTTTAGCTTTCTTTTATGGAGGCATGGTTCGTTACAAAAATTTGGTCTCTACCTTGTTACAAAGTTTTATTGCTCTGGGTATTATCAGTTTGCTCTGGGTAGTAATTGGTTTTAGTTTGGCATTTGGCGATAGCCTAGGTGGATTTATTGGTAATCCTACTTCGTTTATGTTTTTCAAGCATGTAGGTTTAACTCCTCATCCTGATTTTGCCCCAACAATTCCGTTTGCCTTGTTCGCTATGTTTCAGTTAAAATTTGCCATTATTACGCCTGCGCTAATTACAGGTGGATTAGCCGAACGTGTGCGATTTACCTCTTTGATGTTATTCATCATATTGTTCTCCCTATTTATTTATGCTCCTTTGGCTCATTGGACTTGGCATCCAGAAGGATTTCTCCGTCAATGGGGTGTGCTCGATTTTGCAGGGGGTACTGTAGTCCATATTTCTGCTGGTTTTGCAGCATTAAGTGGAGCTATTTTCTTGGGAAAAAGAAAAGGTGTGAAAAGCGAGGTTCGTCCTACGAATATTCCGTATATTTTACTTGGTACAGGTTTGTTGTGGTTTGGCTGGTTTGGATTCAATGCAGGTTCATCATTAGCTGCTAACGATATGGCGGTAAGGGCATTTGTAAATACCAATATTTCTTCTGCTACGGCCATGATGACGTGGTTATTAGTAGATGGAGCAATGGGCAAGAAACGTTCAGCCGCTGGAGCCGCTATTGGAGCTGTAGTTGGATTGGTGGCTATTACGCCTGCTGCTGGATTTGTAACGGTGGGTCAGAGTATTTTCTTTGGTTTTGTAGCTTCTTTGATAAGTTATACAGCAGTTCAGTTGAAATCAAGAACAAAAATTGATGATACGTTAGATGTGTTTCCTTGCCACGGTATTGGTGGTATTGTAGGGATGATACTCACAGGTGTATTTGCTGTTGAGAATGGAGTTGGTGTTGGGCTTATTCATGGTAATGTACACCAATTTATGCTGTATCTATTGGCATTACTCATTGTCGGAGTATTTGCTTTTGGTGGCTCGTATTTGCTTTATAAAGTTACGAATTTGATACTACCAATGCGTGTAACTCCAGAACAAGAAATAATAGGTCTTGATATTACACAACATGGAGAAGAAGCTTTTGATTTTTCTACCAACTAAAGAACAATATACGCCATTATGCTTTAGCCTAGTGTCTATGTTCTATATTAGAAAAAAAACATCCCAAAACGATTGTCTTGGGATGTTTTAATATGTATCTGTTTTATCAGTATTATTTTATGGCAGAGGTATAGTTTTCTGAAACAAATTTCCAGTTTACAACCTGCCAAAAGTTTTCGATATAAGCAGATCTAACGTTCTTATGCTTTAAATAATACGCATGTTCCCATACGTCAATAGCTAAGAGCGGAGTACCTTTTTCCGTCGAAATATCCATTAAGGGATTGTCCTGATTAGCCGTTTTTACAATTTTCAGTTTGCCACCATCTGTTACAATTACCCATGCCCAACCTGAACCAAATACGGTAGATGCTGCTGAAGAAAATTCTTTTTTGAAATTTTCAAATGACGAGAAGTTTTCTATAATGGCATTCATGAATTCTGTGCTAGCATTTGTTTTTGTAGGAGTCATGCAATTCCAGAAAAACTCGTGATTCCAATATCCACCGCCGTTGTTCCGAATAGTTGGCGAGTATTTTGACATGTTTTCAAAGATGTCCTCAATCGGCAAATTATTGCAATTTCCATTTTCTATGCCTTTTACAAAGTTATTGTAATATGCTCTGTGGTGTTTGGCATAATGTGTTTCCATGGTGGTAGAGTCAATGTAAGGCTCTAATGCACTATATGAATAGGGCAATGCTTTAAACTCATAGAAATTTTGAGCTGTAAGTGTTAGTTGCCATACAACTAGTACACTTGTAAGGAATAGTATTTTTTTCATATTTTTATTGTTTAATTTTACAAATATAAGCCCAAAATGTCGTTTTGCTATTTTAGTTAACATGTTTTAGTGTTATAAAAACCTTATGAATAAGCGAGTTTGGCAAGGGAATGTGTCTGTATAGACAGTCAGAAACTACTGCTAGTGTAGGTATGTGGCCTGTGCTACTCAAAAAGAAAGTTGCTTCTATATTTTCTGTATTGGCACGGTTCATAGAGCTAAGCCAACGAGTAGGTATATTAGCTTTTCAATCGTTTTATTGGAAATATCATTGAAACTTTCTTTTTGTAATCTATGTATTCATCACCAAAATCTTTATATAATCTTTTTTCTTCTGATAATCTCAAATAATTAATCGCAATTAATAGAAGAATCAATAAACTAATTAATCCGATTATTGAATTTAAAAATATCACAATTGATACATATAGTGAAAATGCACCAAATACCATAGGATTTCTACTGTATTTATATGGGCCAATAGTTACCAATTTTTTAGTCTGAGGACTGATTGAAACACCTAATCCTTCAGTAGGACCACCTTTACCAATCT
>JAGNUZ010000090.1 GCA_017986765.1 Paludibacteraceae bacterium
ATTCTTAACAGAAGAAGAGTTTACAAGAAAGTATCCTACACGAATTGAAGAGCTAAGTAAATTTGGATTTCCAGCACTTAAACGCTATAAAGAGCTTAAATAAATAGAACAATCAATAACACAAAACACTGCTAGCTCAGGTCTGATACCAATATTACTCAAAAGAACGTTTCTTCTACAATATTTTGTATTGGCATGGTTCACATAAATGCGAAGCGAGAGGAAAGCCCATGTAAATTAATTTCACACTATAAGTCGATTTTTATCAGCCGCAACAAAATACATCTAAAAGAATTATATATCTTTGCCAGCGAATTAGAAATCCTAAATTGTAAGGGTTAGGATTGTGAATTACAACAATAGTCTTTAAAAGAAACTCTTTATAATTAATTATCTTCATATAATGAAAAATATTATTTTACAATTTGTATTAGCAATTTTTTCTCCATTGCTAATAACATTACCTACTCTTTACTTTTTTCGTCAAATAGAAATGTTTTCATTTATATCAATATTTATACATATTATTCTGACAGTTTGGTTGAGTTTTAAGTTGAGTAATATTTTTGCTAAAATTGTTTTATGGATAATGTCTTTATTGAGCCTTTTTATTTTAATAGTTTTCTTTATAGAAAGTTTAGGTCCACTTCTTCCAAAACAAACAATTACTGAGTATGTAGAAGTTCAACCATTTGACAGTGCTGAAAGTAGCATAACTGAATCCGCAATTATGAGATCAAATAAATTGACTCTGTATGAAAAATTTGTGAATATTTCGTTTTCTACCTTGATTGAAAATAAATTACTTACTTTTTCTTTTTCAAACGCACATCCAGATTCAATTTGTAATAGTATTAATTCATTGGTTTTAGATAATGAGTTGTTAATGATAGATACAGTAATACCTGATTCAATAGATTCAATACAAATCAATCTTAAAGATGGAACTATTCTTAATCTCAATTCTTATAAAAAGGATGAGGAAAATTATAACAAACTATTGGGATATTTGCCGAATAATGAATTTTTTATTTGCCAAGAGAGTTGCTCCGAAGCGTCTATTACTTACTCTTCAATCAATTTGCAAAATGGTCAAGAGTTCCAAGGGATACCTTTGTTCAATAATTCAACTAGGACATATTATGCCAATGTATATTTTAAAGACATAATCGGTGATTTATATCTTGTTATTAAGACATGGGAAAGAAATGATGATGAATTTGTCACTCTTTATTATAAAGAAATTCCTCTTTATAACTATGAAAGAGACGAAGAGCTAAATTATCAAATTTCCAATATAGAATGGATTGCTGACAATATTTTGGTTTTTTATTTCTCAGAATTAAGTGGAGAAAAAGAAAGTGTACAGGTTAAAATGAAAATATTAAAAAGCAAATAAGTAACTTATTTGGCGCAAGTTTCCTAACTTGTGCCCATAATTAAGTGATCGTTCAGACAAATCATAGATATTTTGGTTTTTTGACCGAGAAAAAGGGACAATACTAAATAGCAAGTTTTCACTGCTAGCTCAGGTCTGATACCAATATTACTCAAAAGAAAGTTTCTTCATTATTTCAGTTTTACCACGGTTCAGCTGACCTCGCCAGCGAGGCTACAACTCAGCAAACGTGTGTCAAAAAAAAGTATGTGAGGTGTAATTGTTTATGTGCACGAGCATCAGGTTTTCCATCTTTCCAATGTAGGAATGCTACGAGTAGCTAGCCATGCAAGAAAACCATTTATGCCAGCATTTTTCATTTCTTGTATGCAAAATGTTTGCATTTTTTTAGCAGTATCAATCTCGGCAGGTGTTATAAATTCTCCATTATCATAACACATGGAGCAATATTTCTTACTTATTCCTCCGTCTTTCTCCGAACCACCACCTTGGGTGTCTTTCTTTAACGGATAACCACAACTTTGGCAAAACTTATACGTTTTCATCACAGTTTATTGAATTACTTATACTAACTTCCTTCGATAACAGAATAAATACACACATGAACCCAATCATTATTACGTACTTAACAGCACACAGTTTATGAAATCCTATATCCGTTCCAACACCAATTCTACCAATTTTTTTACAGCAGGATGATAATCTTTACTAAATTGTTTTAGCATTCTGTTGGCAATTACTACACATACGGTCATGGCTTCGTGTCCCATCAATGCAGCTAAGCCAGCAATAGCAGAACTTTCCATTTCGTAATTGGTAATTTTTTTGCCTTTATACTCAAAATCTTCAATGCGTTGGTTTAAATCAGGAAAAGCCAATGGTAAACGAAGTTCTCTTCCTTGTGGTCCGTAAAAACCAGGAGCTGAAATAGTTATACCTCGCAACATGTCTGTTTGTGCAATACGGTCAACCAATGAAGGAGTGGAATGAATACAGTAGGGTGCAGTTAGCTTACTCGAATAGCCCGTTTGCTGAATAAATGCTTGTTCAAAATCTAAGTCGCATACACTATCTCGGTTTGCATAATAATTAAGGACTCCATCAAAGCCAATAGATTGTTCAGACACTAAAAAACTATCTACAGGTATGTTTTTTTGCAGACCGCCGCAAGTACCAATACGAACAAATGTAAGTTTGCGAAAAGCATCTTTGTCTTCTCTTTTATCTAAATCGATATTAGCCAAAGCATCTAATTCATTTACTACTATATCAATGTTGTCGGTACCAATTCCTGTGGCTACTACCGTTATTTGTTTTCCCTTGTAGGTGCCGGTAACGGTTTTAAATTCACGGTTTTGTGCTTCGCTTTCTATGGTGTCAAAATAGGCACTTATCACATCTACACGTCCCAAATCTCCTACGAGAATTATTTTGTCAGCAATTTGTTCTGGATGCAAATGTAAGTGGAAGATGCTTTTATCAGCGTTTACAATCAATTCTGAACTTTCATATCTTTTTTTCATAGTTGGTGCTTTTATTGATTAGATAGTAAACAAATACTCACTCATTTTTCGATCACTGATTTACTTCTAGTGCCAAAAACAAGTGAGTATGTAACTCTAAGAAAAGAAATAAGTACGAATGTTTATTTCTTTGGTTTAGCTATGTTTTCGCGCATAGAAGTATCAGCTTCGATGTTTTTCATTTTATAATAATCCATAATACCCAAGTTGCCACTAATAAACGCTTGAGCCATAGCTTTTGGCACTTCTGCCTCTGCTTCAATTACTTTGGCACGTGCTTCTTGTGCTTTGGCTATCATTTCTTGCTCAAGGGCAACCGCCATAGCTCTACGCTCTTCGGCTTTGGCTTGTGCAATGTTTTTATCTGCTTGTGCTTGGTCCATTTGCAATTGAGCCCCAATGTTTTTACCTATGTCAATATCAGCGATATCAATGGATAAAATCTCAAACGCCGTACCCGCATCTAATCCCTTTTTTAATACGAGTTTTGAAATCGTATCTGGATTTTCTAATACTGCTTTATGCGATTCGTTAGAACCAATAGAAGATACAATTCCTTCTCCTACACGAGCCAAAATAGTTTCTTCGCCAGCTCCACCCACTAATTGTTTGATACTTGCACGTACCGTTACGCGGGCTTTAGCAATTAACTGAATACCATCTTTAGCTACTGCAGCTACTGGTGGGGTGTCAATTACTTTGGGATTAACTGACATCTGTACAGCTTCAAATACATCTCTACCTGCAAGGTCAATAGCCGTTGCCATCTGAAATGACAAATCGATATTCGCCTTAGACGCCGAAACCAATGCATGCACTACACGCTCCACATGTCCACCTGCTAAATAGTGGGCTTCTAACGCATCTAATTTAATCTCTAACCCAGCTTTGTGACCTTCGATGAGTGCTCTAACCAATATTGGAGGTGGCACATTTCGAATACGCATCAAAAACAGCTGAAGTAACGATACATTTACGCCCGATACCTTGGCTGATACCCATAGCAAAAACGGAACGTAGTAAAAAAAGATTAATAACAGTATAAATCCTACTGCTATCAAAATAAAGGTTAACATACCACTTTCAATCATAGTTTTTTATTTGTTAAATTAATAGTTTTTTATGTATTGCGTTCTACAACGATGCCCGACGTAGAAATTTCAGTTACTTTTACTTGTTCGCCTGTATCTATCATGTCCGATACCACTTTTACTTCTATTGTATTGCCGTTAATTCGCACTTTGCCCATAGGGGCTAGTCGCGATACAGCCACCCCCGTATCTCCTACTGATACAGAAATACCTTCTAATGGATTATTTTTTCCCTCAATCGTTGTATGTAGGGAGATGGTATCCAATGTTTTGGATTTCATAAATTTATAAATGGCAAATGCTGCAACTACTACACTAATAATGATAACAGCAACACCCACAGGTACGCCATAAACGGCAAAAGCGTAATAAATACCTCCTCCAAAACTTAACGCAGAACCAATGCCTGCTATAGAGGTGCCAGGTAATAAAAATAGTTCAACTAACAAGAGAACAATACCCGCGAGCAATAAGCTACTTAAAATGATAACTTCCATATTCTAACTAAATTTTAGTTTGTAAATATACTCAAAATTATGATTACTTTCTTTTTTTGTTGTATTTTTTTTGCATATTTGTAATATCTCGTTTAAATCTGCCATAATTCAGTAAAAATACACTAATTTTGTGGGGAATTTAGAATTTATGTACCGCTTATGCTACAATCATCTACCAAAGACACCGCAATTTTATTGCTTCACTGTCCCGACAAACAAGGAATTTTGGCGGCAGTTACGGAGTTTATCAATATAAACAAAGGAAATATTATATACCTCGACCAACACGTTGATTTTGTGGAAAAAGAGTTTTTTATGCGTGTAGAGTGGGAGATTGAGGGCTTTTTGATTCCGCAAGAAAAAATTTCGGAGTATTTTTATACCTTGCTTGGCAAAAAATATGGCATGAATTTTCGGTTATACTTTAATGCGAATAAACCACGTATGGCTATTTTTGTGTCCAAAATGTCGCATTGCTTATTCGATTTATTATCACGCTATGCAGCTAACGATTGGGATGTAGATATACCATTCATAATAAGTAATCATCCAGATATGGAGCATGTGGCGTCAAAATTTGATATACCGTATTATTATTTCCCAATAACGAAAGAAACAAAACAAGAACAAGAAGCGGCAGAAATTGCTCTATTAAAAGAACATAAAATTGAATTTGTAGTGCTCGCACGTTATATGCAAGTGCTTACGGCTGAGTTTATTGCCCAATATCCACAAAATATTATCAATATACATCACTCGTTCTTACCTGCATTTGTAGGAGCAAAACCTTACCATGCAGCATACGAACGTGGAGTGAAAATTATTGGTGCTACAAGCCATTATGTAACTTCAGAGTTGGATGCTGGTCCGATTATTGAACAAGAAGTTGCGAAAATTTCGCACAAAGATACGGTAGAAATGCTCATTCATAAAGGACAAGATTTGGAAAAAATTGTACTGTCGCGTGGGGTTGAAAAACATTTGGAACGCAAAGTGCTTGTGTATAAGAATAAAACAATCGTATTTAGTTAGTATGCAAAAAGTAGTCGTTATAAAATACAATGCAGGAAATATCTATTCGGTGGTGCATGCTTTACGACGCTTAGGCGTAGAGCCTGTTGTAACTGCTGATGAGGCTGTAATACGAGCTTCTGATAAGGTTATTTTTCCTGGTGTGGGAGAAGCTACTACCACGATGCGTTTTTTGAAAGAACGCAAGATGGACGAACTGATTACATCGCTTACGCAACCTGTTTTGGGCATTTGCTTGGGCATGCAGTTGATGTGTAAAAGTTCGGAGGAGGGTAATGTCGATTGTTTGGGTATTTTTGATGTGCCTGTCAAATTATTTGTTCCGACACAACAAACACAAAAAATTCCACACATGGGATGGAACCAGTTGTATGACGTAAAATCAAATTTGTTTTCGGAGCAACTGAATGAACAGTTTGTGTATTTTGTGCACAGTTTTTATGTGCCAATGTGCGAACATACTATTGCAACAACCGATTATATTCAACCTTTTAGTGCGGCATTGAATAAAAATAATTTTTATGCTACTCAATTTCACCCCGAAAAAAGTGGCGATGTAGGTGAGCAAATATTGAAAAACTTTTTAGCCTTGTAATATATATATGATTCAATTGATTCCGGCAATAGATATTATCGATGGTAAATGTGTTCGTTTATCACAAGGTGATTATGCCAAGAAAACGGTGTACAACGAAAATCCACTCGAAGTAGCAAAAATGTTTCAAGATAGTGGCATTACTCGTTTGCACTTGGTAGATTTAGATGGAGCTAAAGCTCAACATATTGT
>JAGNUZ010000016.1 GCA_017986765.1 Paludibacteraceae bacterium
AAGCATGGCAATGCGGGTTTCTTTAAAATTGGGTATTCCTTTGAATAAGGGTGTGGCAGCTAAATGCCTACGGATATGTAAAATTCCTCTACGTTCGTCTAACCATTCGATGCTATTTTCCACTTGCTGTTTTAAAATGGATAATTGTGTGGAAAATGAAATTTCGGGTATTCGCTCTCCTGTACGCAAATAATGCTTCATTTCCTGAAAAACCCACGGCTTTCCGATGGAGGCTCTCCCTACCATCACGGCATCTACTCCGTATGTGTCGAAACATTCTTTGGCTCTTTCGGGTGTGGTAACGTCGCCATTGCCAATAATGGGAATGTGCATGCGGGGGTTATTTTTTACCTGTCCGATTAATTCCCAATCGGCATTGCCTGTGTACATTTGTGCTCGGGTGCGTCCGTGTATGCTCAGGGCTGCAATACCACAGTCTTGCAACTGTTCGGCTAGTTCGACTATAATGCGAGTATTGTCGTCCCATCCAAGGCGGGTTTTTACCGTTACGGGAGTATTTACGGCTTGTACTACGTTGCGTGTAATTTCGAGCATTTTCGGTATGTCTCGTAGCAAACCTGCTCCAGCTCCTTTGCCAGCTACTTTTTTTACAGGGCAACCAAAATTTAAATCAATTATTTCTGGGTTAGCTGTTTCGGCTATGCGTGCCGCTTCTGCCATGGCATCAGGTTCTCTGCCGTATAGCTGTATGGCTACAGGGCGTTCAGCATCACAGATGTCTAGTTTTTTTTCAGTACGTTGCACATTGCGTATTAAGGCATCAGCCGAAATAAATTCGGTATAAACCATGTCTGCTCCAAATTGTTTGCAAAGCAAACGGAAATGAGGATTTGTAACATCCTCCATGGGCGCTAAAAATAGGGGGTAAGGTTCAAATTCGATGCCTGCAATATTCATGCTTTATTGTGTGTAAGTGGCGTTAAGCTATGCCAAACGCTTCTTTTATGACGGGAACTTTGTCTGTTTTCTCCCACGTAAAGAGCTCTACCGTTTTTGTAACTGTCTCTTTGTGAGATGTTTCAAATGTTTTAGTGACCGTGCGAGGCGTACGACCCATATGCCCGTAAGCAGCCGTTTCTTCGTAAATTGGATTACGTAAGGCAAGCGTTTCTTCTATCTTCCCTGGACGGAGGTCAAAAAGTTCTTGTACTTTTTTCGCTATCTCTATGTCTGTAAAAGTTACTTTCGATGTGCCGTAGGTATTTACGTATATACTCATCGGTTTAGCTACACCGATGGCGTAAGCTACTTGTAGTACGATTTCGTCGGCTACGCCTGCAGCTACCAAGTTCTTGGCTATGTAGCGAGTGGCATATGCTGCGGAGCGATCGACTTTTGAGGGGTCTTTGCCCGAAAAAGCACCACCACCGTGTCCGCCTTTACCTCCATATGTATCTACGATAATTTTTCTACCTGTTAAGCCCGTATCTCCGTGTGGTCCGCCAATAACAAATTTTCCAGTAGGATTTACGTGAAGGATGTATTCTTCTGTAAACAATGCTTGATACTGTGTATCTTTTGCTATTACACGAGGGATGAGAATCGTTTTGACATCGTTGTAAATTGTTTCCAACATCTTTTTGTCGGCTTGTTCGGTTGTCATTTCGTTGCTCGGCACAATGAATTCATCGTGCTGTGTAGATACTACAATGGTATGTATATGTTTTGGTTTGTTATCTTCACCATATTCAATCGTTACTTGCGATTTTGCATCTGGTCTTAAATACGTCATTACTTTGCCTTCTCGGCGAATAGCTGCGAGTTCTTTGAGCAAAGCATGGGATAAATCGAGTGCAATGGGCATCAGGTTTTTGGTTTCGTTACACGCATATCCAAACATTAATCCTTGGTCGCCAGCACCTTGCTCTTCACTGTTGTTTTTTTCTACACCACGGTTAATATCGGCTGATTGCTCGTGAATGGCACTTAATACGCCACACGAATCGCCATCAAACATGTATTCGCTTTTGGTATAGCCGATGCGTTTTACTACCTGACGGGCAACTCTTTGCAAGTCAACATAGGCATCTGTTTTTACTTCGCCTGCTAATATAATTTGTCCAGTAGTAACAAGGGTTTCGCAAGCTACTTTCGATGAGGCATCTTGTGCTAAAAATTGATCTAGCAAGGCATCTGAAATTTGGTCAGCGACTTTGTCTGGATGACCTTCTGAAACGGATTCAGAGGAGAATAAATATCCCATAACGATAGAATTTAAATGAGTAACAACAAGAGTGGGTGTGTAGAGGATAAGCTACGGCAGAAAAACGTATGTGTATTTTAGCATTTTTTTGTGTGGTTGCAAGCTATCCAAATTTTTCCACTATCAATAATACAAAGGTAAGTAGTATTTTTAATTATTCGACTATGTGTTCACATTTTTTTTGAGTTTCTTGTACCCTGCTCGTTGTATGGGCGAATATAGAAAGTCTTGTTTGAATTGTGTTTTTTCTACTTTTTCCCAATCGCTATCGGTGTAATCTACATACGGGAGGGATGTTAACTCTGGTTTTTGGAGCGAGACTACTTTGTTGTTCCAAGGGCATACATCTTGACAAATATCGCATCCAAAAATATATCCTTGTGTATTTTCAGCAATGGGAGCGGGTATGTCTTCTCTGTTTTCGATAGTGTGATAGGATATGCATTTGTTGGCATCTAGGGCGTATGGACTTGATAAAGCTTTGGTGGGACAAGCCGTTAAGCAACGAGTGCAACTGCCGCAATGTGATTCGGAATCTGGTTGGTCGTACACAAGTTCAATGTCGGTAAGCAACTCGCCAATAAATACATACGAGCCTAATTTCTTGTTAATCAGGCAACCATTCTTACCTATCCATCCCAAACCTGCCAATTGTGCCCAGCGTCTTTCTAGTACGGGAGCCGAATCGCAAAACCAAGTTTGCATGCTTGGGTCGAAGTGTGGCAGTTGTTTGGCTAACTCTTGTAGTTTAGATTTGATGATGAAATGATAATCTCTGCCATAGGCATACTTGGCTATTTTGTATTTGTTGCTCGCTTGTTGTTTTTCTGGAAAGTAATGGTACAACACCACAATTACCGAACGGGTATTTTCAATTAGCAAACTCGGGTTAGTCCGCTTTTCAAAATGATGATGCATGTAGTTCATCGTAGCAGCATTTCCTTTTTCAAGCCATGCGGATAAAATGCTTGCGTCCTCTCTGAGTTCTTGTGCGCGAGCAATGCCCACGGCATCGAAACCCAAAGAGAGTGCCATTTTTTTTATCGTTTCTGTTAGAGTTACTTTATCCATCATTGCGGTAGCATTTTGGCTGATTTAAACCAATTTATACAAGATCTAATGGCTTCGTTGAGTGGTGTTTGTGGCATAGTGAGTTCTTCCCTCGCTTTGGCAGAAGAATAGTATTCTTGCGTAGCTAAAATCTGCATATTAGTAAGTGAAACAGGCGTTTTTATACCACAGAAACGAAGCCCTGATCCTATAGCCCCAATAAAATACAAAATACACGAAGGAATTTCTATTATTTTCACGGTGTGATTTTGCGTAGAAGCTACTCGTTGGTAAAACTGCTTAAACGAATAATTTTCTCCTCCTGTTAGGATTTTTTCTCTCGTAATAGTTAAAGGTAACGCATTTACAATGGCTTGTGCCACATCGGATGCAGCTACAAAGTTTTTACCGCCTTTGGGAGCAAATATTATTTTTTTGCCGTAATTCATGGTGATAATTTTGCCAGAACTAGGTTTGCTATCATACTCCCCAATCATAAAGGTTGGGTTAATGATCAGTACATTAGCGCCACTTTCTAAGGCTTTTTGCTCTGCTAGTATTTTGCTTTTAGCATATAAATTGTCCCGAAAGGGTTTGGAAGCAGGCATATTTTCTGTAGCTAAATGTTCGTTAGTTCCATTACCAATTGTATTTGCTGTGCTTACGAATATAACTCTTTTTGCAGTTGTTGCGAGGGATGCACGACACACGTTTTCAGTGGCTACTACATTGATGTTGGTGTAATCTGCTAAATGCAATAAGTCTTGTCCCGTTGCGGCAGCGATGTGTACAATAGCATCGCAACCTTCGCTTGTGGCATACACATCTTGATATGAAGTAATATTTCCATATATGATTTCGCAATCGCGTAACTCTGGGCGTGAAGTGCGAACAAGAGTACGCACACGGTATCCTTTTCGTAATAATGCCAAGGCTGTATTAAGGCCCAGCATGCTGTTCCCTCCTGTTAGTAGGACTGTTTTTATCATGTCTTTGTAAAAATAATAGACGTGTACAAATGTACTCAAAAGCTCCGAAATGTAAAATATATTTGCAAATATGCCTGTATTTTGAAATCCTTTTGTAGATTTGCATCTAATTTTATTATTTTAACTATACGAAAATATGTCGGTAATTATCAAAGAAGTTCTTACTCGCAGTGACTTGAAAAAGTTTGTGCAATTTGGTGTTGACTTATATAAGAAGAGTCCTTATTTTTGCCCTCCTTTAGCTTTTGATGAGTTGAATACGCTTGACAGAAAGAAAAATTCTGCTTTTGAAGTGTGCGAAGCAATTTACTATTTGGCTTATGATGACAATAAAATAGTTGGTCGCATTGCAGGTATTGTTAATCATCGTGCGAACAAGGCTTGGGGTGTGAAAAATACACGATTTGGTTGGTTCGATTTTATCGATGATATGGATGTGTCTCGTAGTTTGCTCAAGGCTGTTGAGAATTGGGGGAAATCACAAGGTCTGGAAGCCATTAATGGACCTGTGGGTTTTACTGATTTCGACCACGAAGGGCTGCTTATTGACGGTTTCGACCAAATGGGAACATTAGCTACGATTTATAATTATCCCTATTATATTACGCATTACGAAGCGTTTGGGTTAACAAAAGAAATTGATAGTTTGGAGTGGAAAATATATACACCCAAAGAAGTGCCCGAACGCATGGCTCGCATATCAGCTCTTGTAAAGGAAAAATACAATTTGCATTACGCAAAAGTGAAAAACCACAAAGAGTTGATTCAGCGTTTTGGGTACACATTTTTCGATTTAATAGATGAGGCGTATCGTCCACTATATAATTATTCTCCATTGACCGAAAGTCAGAAAAAATATTATTGCGATGTGTATTTTCCAATGCTTAATTTCGATTTTCTATCGTTAGTGCTTAACGATAAAGACGAACTGATAGCACTTGGAGTAAGTATGCCCGACTTGACTAAAGCCTTGCAGAAATCCAGAGGTAAATTATTCCCTTTTGGGTTTATCCATATTCTAAAAGCCATTAAAGCGAAAAAGATAGATGTTATTGATTTGATGCTTATAGCGGTACGTCCTGATTATCAAAATAAGGGAGTTAATGCCTTGATTTTTGACGAACAAACGCCGTATTACAATAAATACCAAGTACAGTATTCTGAATCTGCACCTGTATTGGAAACCAATCTAAAGAGTATGGCAAATTATACCTATTTTAAAACCGAGCAACATAAAAAACGTCGTATTTATATTAAACCAATGAGTTTGTAAATACGATATTTGTAGATAATAAAAGCGGGGAGAAAAAATTGTTTTCTCCCCGCTTTTATGTAAAAATTCACGTCTCTTATTTTAATGGTTTAACGCAACCAGGTTTTAGTTGTTTAAAAAAGTCATTTCCTTTGTCATCTACTAAGATAAATGCTGGGAAATCAACCACTTCAATTTTCCAAATCGCTTCCATGCCCAATTCAGGATATTCGATACATTCGATATTGCTGATGTTATTTTGTGCTAAAATAGCAGCGGGTCCGCCAATAGAACCTAAATAAAATCCACCGTGTTTTTTGCAGGCTTCTGTTACAGCCTCGCTACGGTTTCCTTTTGCTAACATAATCATGCTACCGCCTTGCGATTGAAATAGGTCAACATACGAATCCATACGTCCAGCAGTGGTTGGTCCCATCGAGCCACATGTCATGCCTTGTGGTGTTTTGGCAGGTCCAGCGTAGTAGATAGGATGGTCTTTTATGTATTGAGGTAGTTCTTCGCCCTTATCCAAGCGCTCTTTTAATTTTGCGTGAGCAATATCTCTGCCTACTACAATTGTACCCGTAAGCGATAAGCGTGTGGCAACAGGATATTTGGTTAACTCAGCCAATATCTCTTTCATTGGTTTGTTGAGGTCGATTTTTACAGCATCTCCTTCGCCAGCTTTGCGCATGGATTCAGGAATATATTTGCCAGGATTATCTTCTAGTCTTTCTACCCAAATACCTTCTTTGTTGATTTTTGCTTTGATATTGCGGTCGGCTGAGCAAGATACTGCCATGGCAACGGGACAAGAAGCTCCATGGCGAGGCAAGCGAACAATGCGTACATCGTGTGCAAAATATTTGCCCCCAAATTGTGCTCCAAAACCAGATTCTTGTGCTGCTTTTAATACCTTAGCTTCTAGCTCAATATCGCGAAATGCTTGTCCGCCTTCGTTTCCTTTGGTAGGCAATTCATCGTAATATTTTGTAGAAGCTAGTTTTACTGTTTTTACAGCTACGTCAGCCGAAGTACCTCCGATAACAAAAGCAATGTGGTAGGGAGGACACGCTGCTGTACCGAGCGTTTTCATTTTTTCTACTAAAAAATTCTCGAGGGTTACTGGGTTCAGTAAGGCTTTTGTTTCTTGAAACAAATAAGTCTTGTTGGCAGAACCACCCCCTTTAGCGATAAATAAAAATTTGTATTCGTTGCCTTGTATGCTCATAATGTCTATTTGAGCAGGAAGGTTGCAGCCTGAATTAATTTCGTTGTACATATCAAGAGCAACTGTTTGCGAATAGCGTAGGTTTTCTTCTGTGTATGTCTTATATATACCAAAAGAAAGGGCTTCTTCATCGTTGCCATTGGTGATTACGTGTTGTCCTTTTTTAGCTATTACGGTAGCCGTACCCGTATCCTGACAAAAAGGAAGAATGCCTTTTGCCGAAATCTCAGCGTTGCGAAGCATCGTGAGTGCCACGTATTTATCGTTTTCGCTCGCCTCTGGGTCGGCAAGAATATTGGCTACTTGTTGTTGGTGAGCAGGACGGAGCATAAATGCCACATCGCGCATAGCTACGTTTGCCAATTGCGTAAGTCCTTCTTTTTCTACTTTGAGGATTTCTTGACCTTCAAAGTTGCCAACAGATACATGTTGGTCAGTTAGTAAAACGTATTCTGTTGTGTCTTTTCCCAACGGAAAAGGTTCTTGGTACTTGAATGCAGGTGTTGCCATAGTTGTGTATTTTATGCGGATATAACCATATCCAATTTTATGTCGTGTTTTTCTGTTGGTAAGCTTTCGTATATTTGTTCCTTATAGGCCAATCCGATAGTTGGCTTGGCTTGTTGGCACAATAATTTATCATAAAAACCTTTTCCTCTGCCTAGTCGGTTGCCGTTTGTGTCGAATGCCACACCTGGCACAATAATCATGTCCATGTGAGATAAGGCAGCTTCGGTTTCAGATGTCGGTTCGTTGATAGCAAAAGCCCCTTTTTTCAATTCGTTTATCGAAGTAAAAGGTTTGACAACCAACGAGTCTCCTTTTACAACAGGTAAATAAAACTGTTTTTCGGTATGCCATTTACGAATAAATATCGCTGTATTTACCTCATCAGGTAATGCCCAAAAACACAATATATGCTTTGCTTCTCGAAAGAGGGATAGTTTTTCTATTTGCGTAAAGATAGCAATTTCTTTTTCAATACGCTCTGAAACAGACAAAGCAAGCACTTTCACTTTCGTTAGTTGGCGAATGGCTTGCTTTGTGTTTGTATTCATTTTGTTTCTGATTATTTTTTTTCGTAATCTTTCCAGTTTACGTTTATCATATTGCCAGAGTTTAAAAATTCAGAGTGCATGCCAAAACAAGAGCACAAGCAATGTGGTGTTTGGTCTTTATCATGAATTTTTAGGTAGTCATTCAACACTTGTTTGTATTCGGGTGCTACGCAATTGTCGATAATCTCTCTAGCACGTTGTTTTGGGCTTTTTCCACGTAAATCGGCTACGCCATATTCTGTGATAATTACTTTTACCGAATGTTCGCTTTGATCTACGTGCGATACCATGGGTACGATGGCGCTAATTTTACCGCCCTTTGCTGTAGCGGGTGTTGTGTAGATAGATAAATATGCACTGCGGGTAAAATCGCCAGCACCACCAATTCCGTTCATCATTTTAGTTCCCATTACGTGGGTACTATTGATATTGCCAAAAATATCTGCTTCAAGGGCTGTGTTAATGGCAATTAATCCCAAGCGGCGAGATATCTCTGGGCTGTTGGATATTTCTTGAGGACGTAACACTAATCGATCTTTAAAGAAATCAAGATTGGCATATATGTCTTGCAAAACAGGGGTAGTAACCGTTAAGGAACAACCACTTGCAAATTTCACGCTACCTTGTTGCATTAATGAAATTACGGAATCTTGTATTACTTCTGTGTACATTTCAAAAGGAGGAATGTCAGGGTTTTTCCCTAAAGACGCCATTACAGCATTCGCAATATTCCCAACACCTGATTGAATAGGTAAGAATTCTGCGGGTATAGTTCCTCTTTTAATTTCCGATGCCAAAAAGTTTGCTACATTTTCACCAATTTTTTGTGTTACTTCATCTATCGCTGCAAATCCGCCTACTTCGTCGGGTTTGTTCGTTTCTACAATACACAAAATCTTTTTTGGATCTACTTTCAATACAGGGCTACCAATACGGTCACTAGCTTTATATATGGGTATTTCTTTTCTATAAGGAGGATCAAGTGGCTCGTATATATCGTGCAGGCCTCTCAATTCTTTTGGATGAAAATGATTTAGTTCAATAATAATTTTATCAGCTAAACGCACAATGGTTGGTGTAATTCCGACCGCTGATGTTAAGATTATTTCTCCGTCATCAGTGATGTCACATGCTTCGATAATAGCAACAGTTGGACGAGGCATAAATCCATAACGCAATTCTTGCGCTATGAGCGATAAGTGCATGTCAAAATAGTTCACGCTATTATCGTTAATACTAGTCCTTAAATCTTTGTTTGATTGGTAGGGTGTACGAAAAGAAACGGCATTGGCACGAGCCAATACTCCGTCTAAAGAATCGCCCGTTGAAGCACCTGTGTACATACCAATTTTAAAAGGTTTGCCTTCTGCGTGAAAGCTTTTTGCTTTTTCAGCAATAGCTACAGCCACCTCTTTGGTAGAGCCAGCAGGTGTAAAACCACTAAATCCGATTACATCTCCATCATTAATATAGCTTGCAGCCTCTACTGCAGATACTACTTTGAAACTTGTTTGCATGATATTCTATTATTTTTTTATTTGTGTGCGTTTAAGGACAACAAAGATACTATTTTTTATCTTCAACATCAATTCCATTGGTTAAAAAAAACAGCAAATCTTCGGGGGCAATATTCAAGTGTAATTTTCCACGTTCTGAAATAGATATTTTGCCAGTTTCTTCTGATACCACTATTGTTGTAGCATCCGTTTTTTGTGCAATGCCAAGTGCCGCTCTGTGTCTCAAACCTAAGCTTTTCGGTATATCTAGGGAATGAGCAATCGGTAAAATACACCCTACGGATTTGATTCTATTGTTGCTAATAATCATAGCCCCATCGTGTAAAGGAGTGTTTTTGAAAAAGATATTCTCTATCAAACGACCTTTAATATGGGCATCAATTTTTTCGCCAGTGCGTGCATATACGGATAAATCTGCATCATTCTGCAATACGATGATTGCGCCTGTTTTTGATTTTGCAAGTGTTTTGCAAGCATCTGTTATCTCGCTCAGATGATTCATGCCATCGTCGTTTTTTTTGCTAAAAAAGAACTTGCTTATATGTCCGAAAAATCCTTTCGACTGGCGTTTATTGCCAAATTTTACCATAAATCCTTTGATTTCCTCTTGAAATAAAATGACTAGCACAATGGCTCCGACATTTACAAATTTATTCATAATCGAGCCAAGCAGTTCCATTTGAAAAACAAAGGAAACCAAAAACCAAATTACGATGAAAATTAATACTCCCACAAATACACTCATTCCAGAGGTGCCTCGTAGCAATTTGTATGTTTGGAATAACAATACGGTTACGATTAGAATGTCAATAAAGTCTTTCAGTCCGAATTCAAACATCATGGCGTATGGTTTTAATTTTTTGTGTTAAAGCTATTATTTCCGTAGCCTCTTGTACATCGTGAACACGCAAGATGTGTGCTCCTTTTTCGATTAAAAGGGTGTGTAAAACACTCGTTCCGTTTAAGCTGTTTTCAGCCGTTGTTCCAAGTTGTTGCTGAATCATCGACTTGCGTGATATCCCTACTAAAATAGGCAATTCAAATTGGTGAAACACCTCAAAGTTAGCAATAATAGCATAGTTTTGATCTATCGTTTTACCAAATCCAAAACCAGGATCGATAATGATATCATTCACTCCTCGCTGCTTGAGTTGATTTATTTTTTCAGAAAAATAATACAGCATTTCTGGTATAAGGTGCTTGTAGGTTGGGTTTTGCTGCATCGTTTGTGGTGTACCTTGTATATGTGTCAGTACATAAGGAACGTTCCATTTCGCAATGGAGTCAAACATATCACTATCCATCGTCCCGCCCGAAATATCATTAATCATATCAGCTCCGTATTCCCGAATAGCAAATTCGGCAACCGATGCACGGAAAGTATCTACTGAAATAATACTGTTAGGGGCAACTTTTCTGCATAAATCTAAAGCTTTACCGATTCTAGTTATTTCTTCTTTCTCGGCTATGTGTGTTGCGTTCGGACGCGACGAGTATGCACCAATATCGATGATGCTAGCCCCATCTTTTAATACGTTTTCTATCCGTTGTGTTAGCTGTTCGCTATTGGCTATTCTACTTTCTGTATAAAAAGAATCGGGGGTAATATTAACAATAGCCATCACTAGCGGTTTTGTTACATTAACCAGTTTACCTTTTATACATAGACTTAAATGCGAGTTCGAATGCGACATAGAGTAGCAATGTTATAGAGTGATTGCACAAAAAACGAATAAAACACCCTTTATGCTTTGCAAAATTAAAAATTTATCTTCATCTTTGCACAGTTTTTAGTAGATATTTAAAAAAAAACACCTATTAATACAATAAGAAACCTAAAAATCTGTTATCTTTGTAAGCCAATTTTAATTTTGATTCAAACTATGAAAATCAACCTTTTACAAAAAGCTATCCTTTTCTTTACGATTATCGCTTTTGTCGCCTGTAAAAACGATAAAGATGTTTCTAACACAACTGGTTGGAACTATAACGATAAAAATCACAGTGGATTTCAGGTCGTTCATGACTATGAACAAGAAACTCCTCCTGGAATGGTGCTCATCGAAGGTGGTACGTTTACTATGGGACGTGTTACGGAAGATACTTACAGCGAGTGGAATAACTACCCTCGTCGTGTAACGGTTAGTACTTTCTATATGGACCAACACGAAGTATCCAACCTAGATTGGAGAGAATATGTATATTGGATGAGACTAATGTTCTCAGCTACTCCTAAATTTGTAGATAAAGCATTGCCAGACACATTGGTGTGGAGAGATGAGCTAGCCTATAACGAACCTTATTTAGAATATTACTTTTCGCACGTTGCTTACCAAGAATATCCTGTAGTGGGTGTAAGCTGGGAGCAAGCTGTGGATTATTGCTTGTGGAGAACCGACCGTGTAAATGAATTGCGTATGGTACAAGCAGGTGTTGTTGAATTGCCAGACTTTAGAGCATTGCATACTGACTCTGCAACGGTTGAAACACAAGACAGTTTTGCGAGAAAACAATTATTTAACGTAGATAAATACCTGAAGAACTCTGACTATAAACCTGACAAAGAAAAAAGTAAGGTAAAAACTGTATTTGGAGATGCGCGTAAAACGAATATGTCTGATGGTATTTTATTACCACAATTCCGCCTTCCAACAGAAGCCGAGTGGGAATTTGCTGCTTACGGTATTAAATCGGAGCCAGAGATGGAAAATTATGATGAAAGACGTATTTTCCCTTGGGATGGTTCTCAAATGAGAAACCCAGATAAAAAATACCGAGGTAAAATGTTGGCTAACTTCGTAAGAGGTCGTGGTGACTATATGGGTGTTGCTGGTGATTTGAATGACAAAGCTTCTATTACTGCTCCTGTAAATGCATTTTGGCCCAATGATTACGGGTTGTTTAATATGGCAGGTAACGTAAATGAGTGGGTAATGGATGTATATCGTCCGTCAACAAACGAAAGTGTGCAAGAATATAACCCTTTCCGTGGTAATATTTATGTGTCTCCTGTGTTTCAAGATTCTATCTCAGATGATGCTACGGTGCGTATAGCCAAGTTGGATAGCTTAGGACGAGTGATTAAGGCTATTCCAGTTTCTAAGGATTCTTTAGCCGAGTATGTAAAATACGATGTGCGTAACTACGAAGATGGAGATGCTAAAACAAGCGTAAATGAATCTGATTGGAAAAATGTGATTGATCCAGAGACTTCGACTAAACGCTTATACAATCCAGATACGGATGCTGAAGGGATGTTGGCTAGTCAAATTTCAAATACGACACGTGTATTTAAAGGTGGTGGTTGGAGAGATAGAGCGTATTGGTTGAATCCAGGTACAAGACGTTACCTAGAGCAAACAAATAGCCGCAGTGACTTGGGTTTCCGTTGTGCCATGAGCCGAGTAGGTTCCGATAAAGGAAACGGTACTAAATAATAATATACTGGTGTAGGTAATATGCCTGTTTAAAAAAGGATAGCTTTTTCGGCTATCCTTTTTTGTAATAAAGCTGTTCTTAAATGACAATACAAACATATACTTTTCCGAATAATATTCGTCTATTGCATGTGCAAGAAGCCTCAGAGGTAGCGTATGCAGGTGTGGTCGTAAATACGGGTACGAGAGATGAGTTGCTGTCGGAGAGTGGCTATGCACATCTGACTGAGCATATGCTGTTTAAAGGAACAAGTAAACGCAATAGCACACAAATTATCAATCGCTTGGAAGATGTGGGAGGCGAGTTAAACGCCTATACATCGAAAGAGGAAACCGTGGTGTATTCCGTTTTTCTAAAACAGTATTTGCAAAGAGCAGTGGAGTTGCTTGCTGATGTTGTATTCAATTCGGTGATAAACGAATCGGATTTAGAAAAAGAAATTGATGTAGTGATTGATGAAATTCACTCGTATATGGATAGTCCGTCTGAACTGATAGTTGATGATTTTGAAGACGAATTGTTTTCCTCCTATAGCATAGGGCGTAATATTCTGGGTTCGGAAGCAAGCCTGAAATCTTGTACGCCGAGTGTCCTAAAAGATTTTATCAAACGTACTTATACGACCGATGAAATGGTATTTTTTACCTTAGGGGATTTTTCTCTTGATAAAATTATGCGTCTGGTGTGGAAGCATATTTCCAGTGTTCCTTCTTCCTCACGTTTATATAAAAGAGAAACGCCTTTTGAATATACACCACGCACCATCGAAAAAGATAAAAAAACCTTGCAAACTCATTATATATTAGGCAATCGGGCTTTTTCTGCCAAAGATGAAAATCGATTTCCTTTTTACTTGCTCAATAATATACTAGGAGGGCAGGGTATGAACAGTAAATTGAATATGGCATTGCGTGAACGAAATGGATTGGTGTATACCGTTGAGTCTCACTTTACACCTTATTGTGATACAGGTGCTTGGAGCGTGTATTTTGGTGCCGACCATGCGGATGTGCCGAAAGCCGTACGCCTTATTCAGAAAGAATTAAGTAAACTGAAAGAGCAACCCGTATCCGAAACAAAACTAAAGCATGCAAAGCAGCAATTATTGGGTCAGATGGTTATCGCTGGAGAGAACAAAGAAAGCTGGATTATATCTACAGCTAAATATTTTCTCATGTTTAATACAGTGATGCCAAAAGCCGAAATGGAAGCTCGCATCAGCAATGTGTCGGCTATGCAGTTGTGCGAAGTTGCCAACCAGTGTTTTCAGGCAGATAAATTTACTCATTTACGTTATTATTAAGTTGCCAGATGGATACTCATTTGTTAGATTCGTATATAGTAGCACATTCAGAAAAAGAGCCCTTGCTCTTGGAAGAATTATATAGAGAGGCACATGTTCGCTTGTTGCGTCCACGCATGCTTTCAGGGCATTTGCAAGGGCGTATTTTGAGCATGCTTTCGCACATGATTCGTCCGAGACGCATTTTAGAAATAGGCACGTTTGCAGGTTATTCAGCCTTGTGTTTAGCCGAAGGTTTAGCTCCTGATGGCAAAATAATTACGATGGAAGTAGATGATGAAATGGAGGATTTTGCTCGCTCATTTTTTGCAAAATCACTTTATGAAGACAAGATTGAATTGATTATTGGTAGTGCATTGGATTTATTGCCGACGATGGATGAGGTGTTTGATATGGTTTTTATTGATGGCGATAAGCGTGAATATGTGGCGTATTATGATGCTGTGTTCGATAAAGTGGCTGTTGGCGGATATATTTTGGCAGACAATACCCTATGGGATGGCAAAGTAATAGAGCCACTTGTGCCATCGGACAAACAAACAGCAGGTGTTATTGACTTTAACGAATACCTTGTGCAGGATACACGTGTGGAAAAAGTAATCCTCCCCTTGCGTGATGGCTTAACCCTTATCAGAAAAAAATAAGTATTAAAAAAATATATCGTATCTTTGCCGATACATACTAAAATGCTTTATGGAAACAAAAAGACAAAATAAAATAGCACGCCTTATTCAGAAAGAAATTAGCGAAATCTTGCAATCAATTACGCGCGAAATGAATGCAGGAGTATTGATTACACCCACGATTGTACGTGTAAGTCCTGATTTGAGCGTAGCAAAAGTGTACCTCAGTATATTTCCTTCCGATAAAACGAAGGATATTCTTGCTTTTGTTGTAGAACGTAGGCAAACGATTAAACATCACTTGGCTGGACGCACACGCTTTCAATTACGCACCGTTCCAAATTTGTCTTTTTATCCAGATGATTCGCTTGACTATATCGAGAATATTGACAAATTACTTAACTAATTTTCAGCCGTGAATTTACCCTTATACATAGCGAAAAGGTATTTGTTCTCGAAAAAATCGCACAATGCCATCAATATTATTTCCATTATTTCGGCAAGTGGAGTAGCGGTTGGTACGTTAGCGTTGGTCTGTGTATTATCGGTATTTAATGGTTTTCAGGGTCTAATCGAAGATTTATTTGGCAAGTTTGACCCACAATTGCAAATAACTGTCAACGAAGGCAAAAGTTTTGATCCACAGATTCCTTCTATCCAGTCGCTTTATACTATGACTGAAATAGCCCTGATATCCGAGGTAGTGCAAGACAATGCCTTGCTTATTTTTTCTGACAAACAAACGCCCGCTGTGGTGAAAGGTGTTTCAGATACATACAGTCGTGTAAACGAGATAGATGATATCATCCTCGATGGAGATTTTAAACTCAGCGATGGGGTATTCGATTTAGGTGTTGCTGGGGTGGGTTTGGCTCAGACCCTCGGCTGTGGTGTCCGTTTTGTAGAGCCAGTGCAGTTGTTTGCCCCTAAACGCAACGAGCGTATTAATCTTGCTCGACCAGACAATGCATTTACTTCTGAATTTATATTTCTTTCAGGAATTTTTATGGTACAACAAGCCAAATATGATACAAATTTACTGTTTGTAAACATACCCTTGGCACGCAAGTTATTTGGTTACGACAAGGAGGTTACTTCTTTGGAGTTAAAGCTAGTTGAAGGAGTAAACGAGTTACAGGTACAAAAGAAAGTCCAAGCCATGTTGGGTGAAGGATTTTCTGTAAAAAATAAATACGAACAACAAGCGGAATTTTTTAAAATGATGGAAGTGGAAAAGTGGATTACCTACTTAATATTGTCTTTCATTGTGTTAATCGCTATTTTTAATGTGGTAGGTTCTTTGTCAATGTTGATTATTGATAAAAAAGCAGACATACAAATATTGCGGCATTTGGGAGCGAATAAAACACTTATTTTTCGCATTTTCTTGCTCGAAGGTTGGCTTATTTCCAATATAGGCGTGCTTGTGGGCGTTGTGCTTGGTTTGTTTGTGTGTTGGATACAAATACAGTTTGGGGTATTATCCTTGCATGGGACGGATGGTGCATATATTGTAGAGGCGTACCCTGTTTTAATTAAATGGGTAGATATTGCGATTATTACCATTACAGTAAGTGCCTTAGGTTTTATTGCCGCTATTTATCCTGCATATATGCTCACTAAATCGACACAAGAATAGCCGTAATTTGATTTTAGGAAACATTATAAACTTCATTTTATGAAAAAAATATTTATTACTATCATTGGTTTTTTGTTTATTGCTACCACAGCGATGGCACAAGATTCTTTGTTGGAACATGTCCATTTATTTCCCAATTGCAACGATAATCAGGAGTCTCCTATTTATGGAGGCACGTATGGAGAATACCCAGACGAGATAGAAGATGCTGATTTTCCAGGAGGAGGTATGGTGCCTATGACTCAATATATCCATAAAAATACGGAAATGCAGCCTGTTTATACAGGGGAATTAAATAGCAATGGTGATTCTTTGTTGGTAACAGGTATTGTGCAAGTAGAATTTGTAGTAGATAGATGCGGAAAAGTTGGTCGTGTGCGTGTAGTAGAGTCATTATCAGAATTGCAAGATGCAGAGGCTTTGCGTGTTATAGAAGGTTTTCCAATATTTAGGCCTGCAAGCTACAAGGAGTATCGAGTGAAGATTGCCTATATTGCTCCCGTGTATTTTTCTAAAAAGGTGATGCCAGAAAAGGCTCCCGAAATTGATTACGATACGTATTATTGGTAATATATGATTGAGATTAAAGAGCTGCGTGCATTGGCAAAGAAAGCGGAACCTCTATCTAAGCAATTGATAAAGAAGAATAAAAAAAAGTTTGAAAAGCTAGATAATCGCATTCATCAATTGCACGAGCAATACTCAAATAAATACGATTGCTTGCAGTGTGCCAACTGCTGTCGTAGTTTAGGTCCCATGCTTACCGATAGGGATATTGATAAGATGGCAAAAGCCTTGCAAATGAAACCTTCTGCTGTAGTAGAAACTTATTTGCGTATAGATGAGGATGGCGATTATGTATTCAAAACGATGCCGTGCCCTTTTTTGATGGCTGATAATTATTGCCAGATATACGAAAATAGACCAAAAGCATGTAGGGAATATCCCCATACAGATAGAAAAAAGTTTTACCAAATAGCCTCACTGAGTATAAAAAACACGTATGTTTGTCCCATTGTGTACGAAGTAATAGAGGAACTTAAAGAAGATTTAAAATGATAGCCATAGGAGATACCATTGTCAGTTTTGATGTGTTTAATGAGCAGTTTTTGTGTGATATTGTATCTTGCAAGGGTGCGTGTTGCATAGAGGGAGATTCTGGAGCACCACTTTCCTTGGAAGAAGTGGCTATACTTGAAGATATATTGCCACAAGTGTGGGATGATTTGTCTGAAGCATCTAAAAAAGTGATTGAAACACAAGGCGTAGCATATGCAGATGTGGAAGGCGAGATGGTAACATCTATTGTGAATGGAAGGGAGTGCGTGTTTACGTATCAAGAGAATGGCGTATGTAACTGTGCCATTGAAAAAGCATACAACGAAGGTAAAATCTCTTTTCAGAAACCTGTTTCGTGCCATTTGTATCCCATACGAGTACAAAAATACAAACAGTTTACAGCTGTTAATTACCACAAGTGGAGTATTTGTCAAGATGCCTGTGTATTGGGGAAAAGACAAAAGCTACGCTTGTATCAGTTTGCCAAAGCACCCCTCATCCGTAAGTTCGGAAAAGAGTGGTATGACGAGTTAGTGCAGGTCGCTATAGAGCTTGATAAGCAAGGAGGCAAGGTTTCGCATCGAAAATAGCGAAATAGACGCATTTTTTTTGCTTTGATGTTGCAAAAAAGAAAAAATGGCTGTATATTTGCACGCTCAATTACAGAGGCACTAATTGGAATAGAGTTTCCAATGTATTTAACAAAATAATTGCGAAAATAGCTCAGTTGGTAGAGCACGACCTTGCCAAGGTCGGGGTCGCGGGTTCGAGTCCCGTTTTTCGCTCTTTTCTTGCTCTGGTGGTGGAATTGGTAGACACGCAGGACTTAAAATCCTGTGATCATCACGATCGTGCGGGTTCAAGTCCCGCCCGGAGTACACAGAAAGTCGGCAATCATTATGATTGCCGACTTTTTTGTTGGTGGAAAATAGGGAGTTGAGTGACACGGGTCAGGAGACCCTCACCAGCAGGAGTGGTAACAAACGTATTTTAACACAAATGTATGTTAAAGTGTTGTATTTTTACTATAAAAAGAGATTTATTTTTATTCATTATTTTCACTTATTTTTTTATTCGTAAGATTCTATACCTGTTCATAGTTAGTTAATTAAGCACTTTTTTTTGCGGAATTTTGGACACAAAAATAGTTCGAGCATTGATACCCGAACTATAATTCTGAATAAAGAGGTTCTTTGAAGTCTCTCACATGTTGTACTACTAGTTTCTTTACAAAACAATTAGC
>JAGNUZ010000091.1 GCA_017986765.1 Paludibacteraceae bacterium
GTTTTAAAATACACGAACACACTTTCCCTTCGGGAACCAGAGCAACCTCTTTGAGGACTTCTTTGCAAATAGGAAAATTCAGGTGACCAACTTTCTTAACCGCCGCTCCATCTACAAATTTATCAATAGTATCTAATTTTACTAATTTGTTTTGTCGAAAAGACTCGTGCATTGCTGGCGCTCCAAGAGGCTCTACGCCAATAATTTGCGTATGTGGGCTTACTTGTTTAAAATAAGAACCGATACCTGAACTAAGACCGCCTCCTCCAACGGGCAGAAACATAAAATCGATTTCTTGCTGGGCATCTTCTAGTATTTCAATAGCAATTGTCCCTTGTCCTTCAATAATTTTTTTGCTATTAAACGGAGGCACATACACCATATTATGTGTTGTGCAAAAAGCGTCTGCTTCGTATTGAGCATCATCAAAGGTATCGCCTACTAATATAATATCGACATAATTTTTGCCAAACATACGTACCTGCCGCACTTTTTGCTTGGGTGTGGGAGCAGGCATAAATATAGTGCCTTTAATTTGAAGTTTGTTGCACGCATACGCTAATCCTTGTGCATGGTTTCCAGCACTAGCACACACTACACCCCGATTAAGTTCTTCTTGCGTTAAGCAGGACATTTTATTGAAAGCACCGCGAATTTTATAGGAGCGTACGACTTGCAAGTCTTCTCTTTTTAGGTAGATCTGAGCTTGAAATTCTTCTGACAAGTTGGCGTTGTATTCAAGAGGGGTATGTTTTACCACACTCTTTATGCGTTGGTATGCTTTAGAGATATCTGCAATTTGTGGAAAATAAGAGCTCGACGTGTCGTTCATATGCTTTCAATACTTAAATTTTGGATACAAAGATAAGTCTTTTGGAGCGTTTTTTCCTAATCCGTAAATGAGTATTTAAATATTAGCAGAGAATTGGGCTAAAAAATATGGTTTTGTAATTTTTAGACTGCTTTTGTTTTTAATTTATTGCAATTTAGAGTGCCTGTGAAGATTTGCCTATTTCGCTTGTTTCATTATGCCATTATTTATGTGTTTCATTACTGTTACAGATAGTGATAGCAGCGATTAGTCACTATTACTATTTAACTTAAAAATCAATAAATAATAGTAATCAGCGATAAAAAAAATGTGTTGTACAACATGTTTTTTGCAAATTTGCACTTTAGATTATAGGACATTTTTCTCGTCCGAATACAATGAATTGATACATATACACAAAAACACTATACTTATGAGCTTTAAAAAAGGAAAATGGAACAACACCGTTGATGTCCGAGATTTTGTTTCTCTGAATGTGATCCCCTATGATGGGGATAATCTTTTTTTGCAAAAACCAACTCAACGAACAGTTGATTTATGGGATATTTGTAAAAAAGCCATTATAGAAGAACGTGATAATAACGGAGTACGCTCGATTGATAATAAAAAAGTTTCGACCATTACCTCGCATGGTGCTGGCTATATCGACCGCGAAAAAGAATTAATCGTAGGATTGCAAACAGAAGTTTTACTTTGTCGTGCAATGAAACCATACGGTGGCATGTCGGTAGTAGAAAAAGCCTGTTCTGAGAATGGAGTACAAGCCGATCCTGCTGTTACAGAGATATTTACTAAATATGCAAAAACCCACAATGACGGTGTTTTTGATGTGTATACACCTGAAATTAGAACATTCCGTTCGTTGGGCGTGCTTACTGGATTGCCTGATAACTATGCACGTGGTCGTATTATCGGCGATTACCGTCGTGTAGCCTTGTATGGTATTGATTTCCTTATCCAAAAGAAAAAAGAAGATTTTGAAAGCCTGCTCGGACCCATGAGCGACGAACGCATTCGCTTACGCGAAGAAGTAGCGGAACAAATAAGAGCCTTGTCTGCCATTGTTGAAATGGGCAAAACCTATGGGTTGGATTTATCTCGCCCTGCAGAAACGGCGGTAGAAGCCATTCAGTGGGTATATATGGGCTATTTGGCTGCGGTAAAAGAGCAAGATGGAGCAGCGATGTCATTAGGTAACGTATCGTCATTCCTTGATATTTACATAGAAAAAGACATTGCAGCAGGCTTAATGACCGAAGAATTGGCTCAAGAACTTATTGACCAATTTGTGATGAAATTACGTATGGTACGTCATTTACGCATGGACGCTTACAACGAGATATTTGCTGGCGACCCAACATGGGTAACAGAATCTATAGGAGGTGCTTTGGCTGATGGACGCCATAAGGTAACGAAAACTTCGTACCGTTTCTTGCAAACATTGTACAACCTAGGACCGTCACCCGAACCAAATATGACCTTACTTTGGTCTGAAAAAATACCAATGAATTTTAAAAAATTCTGTGCAAAAGTCTCTATTGACACTTCGTCTATTCAGTACGAAAATGACGATTTGATGCAAAGTACCCGTTGTAGCGATGATTATGGTATTGCTTGTTGTGTATCTTACCAAGAAATTGGGAAACAAATACAATTCTTTGGTGCACGTACCAACTTAGCAAAGACCTTATTGTTAGCCATTAACGAAGGTAAATGTGAACTTTCGGGAACTCAAGTTTTAACGGGTATCCCAAAACTGAAATCAGATGTGCTCGATTTTGATGAAGTTATGGAAGTGTTCAAATTAACCATGAAAGAGGTAGCACGTGTGTATAGCGAAACGATGAATATCATTCATTACATGCACGATAAGTATTATTACGAAAAAGCACAAATGGCTCTTATTGATACCAATCCAAAAATTAATTTGGCGTATGGTGTGGCAGGATTGAGCATTGTGGCAGACTCGCTTTCGGCAATTAAATATGCAAAAGTAGTTCCCGTAAGAGATGAAAATGGTATTGCGAAAGATTTTAAAATCGAAGGCGAATTTCCATTTTATGGCAATGATGATGACCGTGTGGATCAATTTGCGGTAGAAGTACCCGCATTTTTCAACCAATTACTAAAGAAATTGCCTACCTATAAAAATGCAGAGCCAACCTTGTCTATTCTAACCATTACATCCAATGTAGTGTATGGTAAAAAAACAGGTGCTACGCCTGATGGACGTGCACATGGAGTGCCATTTGCTCCAGGAGCAAATCCGATGCATGGTCGTGACCATAGCGGTGCGATTGCTTCGCTGAATTCGGTATCGAAAATTGATTACTCTGAAGCACTTGACGGTATTTCAAATACTTTCTCTATTGTGCCAAAATCATTAGGACCAACAGACGACGAGCGTGCAGAAAACTTGGTATCCATCATTGACGGATTTTTTAACAAAGAGGCTCATCACCTAAACGTGAACGTGCTAAACCGTGAAATGCTAGAAGATGCCATGGAGCATCCTGAAGAGTATCCACAGCTTACGATTCGTGTATCAGGTTATGCCGTAAATTTTGTACGCCTAACGCGTGCACAACAACAAGAGGTTATTTCTCGTAGTTTCTTTGAGTCTTTATAATGTTTTCTATCAGATAATAGATGATAAATGTTCATTCGGTTGAGTCTTTAGGTACCTTTGATGGTCCGGGTATTCGCTTGGTATTTTTCTTACAGGGGTGTAATTTTAAATGCCTCTATTGTGCCAATCCCGATACTATCGAGCACAAAGAGGCTCGCTTATATGGCGTGGAAGAAGTATTGCACATGGCTCGTAACCAGCGTCCCTTTTTTGGCAAAAAAGGAGGAATTACCATCTCTGGTGGAGAGCCTTTGCTACAAGCAAAAGAGTTAGTAGCCATTTTTAAGGCACTGAAAGCTGATGGTTTTAATACATGTATTGATACCAATGGCGGAGCACTTACCTCTGGTATAAAGGAGCTTTTGGAATATACTGACTTGGTGCTGCTCGATATTAAACAAATGGACGAAGAGGCACACGAGAAACTCACTGGGGTGAAAAATTTGCTTACTCTTCGTTTTGCCACATACTTGGCAGAAATAAACAAGCCTACATGGATTCGCTATGTGCTCGTTCCGAACTATACGGACAACGTAGAGCATTTGCACCGCTTGGGCAATTTTGTAAAAGACATGCCGAATGTGCAAAAAATAGAGATTCAGCCTTACCATAAATTAGGCAAACATAAATACGAGGCATTGGGGTGGGATTACAAACTAGAAGACGTGCCCACTAATACTCAAAAAGAGCTTACACGTGCCAAAAATATATTAATGCAGTATGGAAAAGAGGTAATAGTAAATTAACTATACCTCTTTCTTTGTTCTGTAAAAAAACACTTAGCATGAATTATTTATCTCCAAAAGAATTAGTTGCCAAAGCTGCAGAAGGAGCGGTAGTCCGTTCGCAAACAAATATCCGTAAAACCCTCGTACTTGCCTTTTTGGCAGGAGCCTATATTGCCTTGGGCGGTTTGCTTGCCGTGATGATAGGCGGTGGCGTGCCAGGCATAGCTGAACATAATCCAGGCATACAAAAATTCTTGATGGGAGCGGTGTTTCCACTAGGGCTAATACTCTGTGCCATTGCTGGTGCAGACCTTTTTACAGGCAATACGGCGTATTTTATACCGCCAGTCATGTCGGGGAAGTTGAAAGTGAATCAACTTCTCCGTAATTGGACTCTCGTGTATTTCGGTAATTTTATTGGAGCCTTGTTCGTAGCGTATTTCATGACCTATTTATCGGGGTTATTCGATAATGAGCCTTGGCATTCAAGTATTATTCACATAGCTGAATTTAAAACCTCTCTTCCGTTTTACAAAGTGTTTCTAAAAGGCATTGGTGCTAATTGGTTAGTAGCACTTGCTATGTGGCTATCGTTTGCTTCCAAAGATGTGATCGGTAAAGTCGTCGGTATTTGGTTTCCCGTAATGGCATTTGTCGCCATGGGTTATGAGCACAGTGTGGCGAATATGTTTTTTATCCCTACGGCTATTTTTTATGGTGCTGATGTTTCGTGGACATCTTTTTTAATCGACAACCTCCTTCCTGCTACGCTTGGTAATATTGTTGGTGGCGGGCTGCTCGTCGGTGTGGCTTATTGGTATGTGTACGAAAAGGAGTAAATTTTATTTCTAAATTTGCGTATCTTCTTTTTGCTGAATTCGAATTTTGACAAATGTTTCGGGGTAGTTCGTTTGTATAAATTTAAGGGCTCTTTCACGCATGCTCACTCTTAAATTCCAGTTTTTAGCCGAATCAGAACTGCTTACCAGTATCCGAATCTCCATGTAATGTTGCGAGGCATTAGTTACTTGCACATTTGCAACTTTGCCATCCCAATTAGTATCTCTTGCCAACATCTGTGGCAATGCATCTCGGAGAGCATCGACAGGGAAACCATAATCGACAAAAAGATATACCGTACCTAAAATATCAGCACTCGTACGTGTCCAATTCTGAAAAGGCTGTTCCAGAAAATAGCTCACAGGAAGTACCAATCGACGTTCATCCCATATTTTGACCACCACATACGTAAGGCTAATCTCCTCAATTTTCCCCCATTCGCCTTCTACCACCACCACATCGTGGAGTAAAATTGGCTGTGTAATAGCAATTTGAATGCCCGACAGTATCATGCCAATGCTTTTCTGGGCTGCCAGTCCGACTATAATGCCCAGTACGCCTGCTGAGGTAAGCAGGCTGACACCAATGCCTCGAGCTTCTTCAAACGTAAGCAAGGATGCTGCAAAAGCGAGTGTAATAACAATCGTATTCGCAATATTTTTAAAAAGCCTGATTTGTGTTATATTTTTGCGTGCGTTATGATTGTCGTCAACCAATACTCCCAATTTGTTTTGAATAGAATAAACTCCCAATTTAATGAGTTGCAATATTATCCACGAAACAATCGCAATAATCAGCAAGGTGCTGATATGGTCTAGCATAGAGGTGAAAGCTAGACCATCGAAAAAGAAATGCGTGAAAATTTTTGCACTAATCCAGTACAACAAAGCCAAGCCTGGTATTTTGAATAATTTAATTACAAAATCATTTACTGTATTGCTTGACCTTTTAGCTCTAAGTTCCAGCCTTGCAAATATTCTTTTATTGATAAAAAAGACAATAACTAAAAATACCACAAATCCGATACTCGCTACGAGTAATTTGAAAGTTTCTGTTTGAAAAAAATCATTCATTCTGTTATAGTTTTGTGTTCATCTCAAAAAAATAAACATTAGTTAAAAAAATCAATAACACATATTCATAGTCTGCTCGATTTTTCCCTTCCAAGTTGGGGTATCTCTCCATAAAATAGCCTATGCGAAACGGTAATATTTCCTTTTTTTTTTAGAAAAAAACAATCCTATAAACAAAGGGTTTTGGAGTTGAAAAGCGATTACTATATTGAAGAT
>JAGNUZ010000092.1 GCA_017986765.1 Paludibacteraceae bacterium
TGCGTTGACGGTAGCCAAATTTAAGGTTCAAATCAAATTGCAGGTCGCTTAAATGGACTAAGGTACAAGCTGCACCACTGGCGTCAGCTCCTTTTTTGTACGCAGTAGCTAATTCAAAGCTCAAACTTTCTTTGTCAGGATTGCCGTTGATGATTAATATTTTTTTCATTGATAGAAATCCTTTATTTGTCAAGCAAAGCTATTTTAATAACCTCTTTAATATCTTTTACGTAATGAAAAGTTACGCCTTTGATGTATATCTCTTTTATTTCTTCAATGTCTTTTTTGTTCTCGTGGCACAAGGCAATATCCGTAATACCAGCACGTTTGGCAGCAAGTATTTTCTCTTTTATACCCCCCACAGGCAGTACTTTACCGTGTAAGGTGATTTCGCCAGTCATGGCAATATGTTTTCTTACTTTTCGTTTGGTAAAAGCAGATAATACGCTGGTAGCCATGGTGATACCTGCTGATGGCCCGTCTTTGGGAATAGCACCTTCGGGTACGTGTATGTGTACGTTTGTTTCTTCAAATACATTTTCGTCAATGCCAAAATCGGCAGCGTGCGAGCGAACATATTCTAAACCAAGCATGGCAGATTCTTTCATCACGTCGCCTAAATTACCCGTAAGGGTTAGTTTGCCACCTTTGCCTTTGCTTAAGCTTGTTTCTATTTCTAGAATTTCACCACCTACTGAAGTCCACGCTAAACCAGTTACAATACCAATTTCTTCTTTGTTGCTTTGTTTTTCTCTGGTGTATCTTTCGGGTCCTAAGTATTCTTTTAAATCGCTGATCGGTATGCTTGTGTCATACGATTCTTCCATGGCAATTTTGCGTGCTATTCGGCGACATACTTTTGCTATTTGTTTTTCTAAATTACGTACACCCGATTCTCTTGTGTATTTTTCCACGATTTCGTGCATGGTTTTTTTAGAAAAGGATACAGCGTCTTTCGGTATGCCGTGATTTTCGAGTTGCTTAGGAGCTAGATGCCTCATGGCAATTTCTACTTTTTCTTCTGCGATATAGCCTGTTACATTGATTAATTCCATGCGGTCGAGCAATGGACGAGATATGGAACTTAAATTATTCGCTGTCGCAATAAAAAGCACTTTAGACAAGTCATAATCAACATCTAAATAATTATCGTGAAAAGCGGAATTTTGTTCAGGGTCGAGTACTTCGAGTAGAGCCGAACTTGGGTCTCCCTTGTAATCGTTGCCTACTTTATCTATTTCATCTAGCACCAATACGGGATTCGATGTGTTTGTTTTGAGTATGTTTTGAATAATACGACCAGGCATGGCACCGATGTATGTACGGCGATGACCACGAATTTCAGCCTCATCGTGCAAGCCCCCTAGCGAAATGCGTGCATATTTGCGACCTAGGGCTTCGGCTACAGATTTTCCTAAGGATGTTTTACCAACTCCTGGAGGGCCATATAAGCATATAATGGGTGATTTTAAATCTCCTTTTAATTTCAATACAGCCAAATGGTCAAGAATTCTATCTTTTACCTCATCCAATCCAAAATGGTCTTTATTTAAAATACGTTGAGCACGTTTCAAATTAAAATTATCCTTTGAATATTCGTTCCAAGGCAAATCGATTAATGTTTGAATGTAGTTGAGCTGTACCGAATAATCGCTTGAATGTGAGCTGGTAGATTCCAGTTTCGCAATTTCTTTCTCGGCGATGAGGCGTACTTTCTGGTCCCACTTTTTCCCTTTTGCTTTCTTCTTTAGTTCGTCTATTAATTCGTCTTGAGTAGTGCCACCTAATTCTTTTTGAATGGTTTTCATTTGTTGCTGCAAAAAATATTCACGTTGCTGCTTGTCGATGTTTTCCATCGCTTGCGATTGAATAGCAGCCTTCATTTCAAGGAGTTGCGATTCTTTCGTTAATATTTTCAATAGCGACATGGCTCTTTTTTCTACATCATTGATTTCCAATAGCTGTTGTTTATCTTGCAAGGATAATCCAAGATTTGAGCTGATAAAATTAATGAAAAAGCGGGGGCTTTCGATGTTGCGGATAGCAAACATAATTTCCTGAGGCATATTGCTTGATATTTTTATCATGCGTAGCGACAAGTCTTTTATTGCCTCCATCAATGCCTTAAAATCTTTGTGCTTTGGAGCTTCCGAGTCGGTAAGTAATTCTACTTTTGCTTTCATATAAGGCTCAGTAGCATCTATTTCTTGTATCTTAAAACGTTGGCGACCTTGCAAAATAACCGTAGTAGAGTTGTCGGGCATTTCTAATACACGCACCACTTGTGCCACAGTTCCTGTGGTAAATAAGTCGCTTTCCTCTGGTTCTTCTATTTTATTGTCTTTCTGCGCCACAGTGCCCAAAAATCCATTGCGTTTGTTTACGTCTTTTATTAATTTGAGCGATTTGGCGCGCCCAATAGTTACGGGTATCACTACCCCTGGGAATAATACCATATTGCGAAGTGCTAATATGGGCAATATGTTATCTTCGCTTAAATCAACAATCTGATCGTCATTTTCATCGCCGATTAGGGGGATAAAGTCGCTGTCATCATTTTGCAGATTAGTTCCTATAAATAGTGTATTTGAATTATCTTTCATGCGTAAGTGGTTAATTTTGTTTTATTTATAGAGAGTGAGTCTTACCTGTGTCTTTTATTTTTTTATATACAAGTAGCCAATGTATTGTATGAATACACAACTTCTATCAAAAGCTGTGCCAATAAACTTCTCTGATATGAAATAGGGAAACTAAAGCAATAAGAATGAGGTAGATTATTGTGCTGCCTCAAATTGTTTTAAGAAACGCACATCATTTTCGGAGAACATCCGTAAATCTTTCACTTGAAATTTGAGGTTCGTAATTCGCTCAATACCCATACCAAAAGCATAACCAGTGTATTTTTTACTATCAATACCACAGCTTTCGAGTACATTTGGGTCAATCATACCACAACCTAAAATTTCTACCCAACCAGTGTGTTTGCAGAAAGGACAACCTTTGCCTCCGCATAAGTTACAGGATATATCCATTTCGGCCGAAGGTTCGGTAAAAGGAAAATACGATGGACGAAGACGAATTTGTGTGTGTTCGCCGAACATTTCTTTCGCAAAATACAATAGAGCTTGTTTTAAATCAGCAAAAGACACATTTTCAGCCACATAAAATCCTTCTACTTGATGAAAGAAACAATGGGCACGGTACGAAATGGCTTCGTTACGAAATACCCTTCCTGGACACAATACTCTGAAAGGCGGTTGTGCTTGTTTCATCACACGAGTTTGTACCGATGAGGTATGCGTACGCAACAATACGTCAGGATTTTTTTCGATAAAGAATGTATCTTGCATATCGCGTGCAGGATGTTCGGGGGGGAAATTAAGGGCAGAAAATACATGCCAGTCATCTTCAATTTCTGGACCCTCAGAAATAGTAAAACCGATACGTGCAAAAATATCTACGATTTCGTTTTTAACGATAGATAAAGGATGACGTGTACCTAATTCAATAGGAGATGAACTCCGAGTTAGGTCTAGGTCGTTGGTGTTATTTTGTTGGTTATCAAATGTTTCTTTAAGCTCATTGATTTTATCTTGTGCTTTATTTTTTAGGTCGTTGAGTAATTGTCCCACTACTTTTTTTTCTTCGTTGGCAACGTTTCTAAAATCATTGAATAAAGTACTTATTTCTCCTTTTTTACTTAAGTATTTGATGCGAAGTTCTTCTACTTCCTCTTTGCTTATAGGGCTTAGAATGTCAATCTCAGCTAATAGTTTTTCAATTTTTTCTTTCATGAGTCTATCAATAATATCGATAACGAATGAGTACTATGTTTGTTTAAAATATAAGTGGCATATACCACAAAAGAACCACAAAAATACATTATTTATTTGGTTTTTTTTGACTTTTTGCTGTTTTTTTGCTCTTCTAGTCATTCTGTTTTACTTTTCTATAAAAAAATATGTACTTTTGCATCACTAAGCACTTTTGCTTCTCTCTATATATAATTTTGATGTAATCCAGATGCAAAAAATTCATGTTATTACACCCGTTAAAGATTCGATTGAATTAAGTTTACAAACCATACAGTCTGTTTGTAATTCGCAAACTTCTATGCCTTTTGTATATACGGTGTACAACGATTTTAGCACAGAAGAAAATACACAAAAGTTACAACAAGCATCGCAAGAGTTTGGTTTTGAGTTGATTAATTTATCGTCAATTACTTCTACTCCTTCTCCAAATTATTTGTTGGTGTTGCAACTCGCTCAGCAAAAAGCCATTGATGAAGATGCCGCATTGGTTATTGTAGAGTCAGATGTGCTGGTGCAAACGAACACACTACAAGCTTTAATAGACACTGCACAACAAAAAACGGATGCTGGAATGGTGGCTTCTATTACCGTGGACGAAAGTGGAAATGTAAATTATCCATACTTGTTTGCAAAAAAAATAAAAGGGCTAGTAAAACCGACCAATAAGCATGTGAGTTTTTGTTGTACACTCTTGTCGTTACGCTATTTAAAAGCCTATAGCTTTACCTCATTACAACCAGATAAAAACTGGTATGATGTGCATATTTCTCGTCAATCACGCCAATTGGGTTTTGTTAATTATTTATTGGGAAACCATCCTGTGGTACATCGCCCACATAGTAGTCGCCCGTGGAAACAATTGAAATATTCGAATCCAATTAAATATTACTGGCTAAAAATTACCCAACAAAAAGACAAAATTTGATGCAACAAGTAGCCTTTTTACCTAAAGTTTCGGTCGTAATTCCTATTTACAACATGGAACTATACCTAGAAGAAACCATCTTGTCGGTACTTGCGTCATCTTATACAGATTATGAGGTGTTACTAATAGACGATGGTTCTACTGATAATTCGGTTTCTATTGCCAAACGTTTTGCCAACGCATACCCTCATATTTATTTTTACGAACAACCTAACCAAGGAGTATCGGCAGCTAGAAATAATGCGATTAAGTGGAGCAAAGGCGATTATATTTTGCCCGTTGATGCTGATAATCTGATTGGTAAAGAGTATATTTCAGAGGCGGTACATGTATTAGAAACTTACCCCAATGTAAAAGTAGTAACGTGCGAAGCTGAGTTTATAGGCGAAAAATCGGGAAAATGGAAACAATTACCCTTTAGCTTGTCATTGCTTGCACGTAAGAATATGATTGACAACTGTGCCATGTATCGTAAAAGTGATTGGCAAGATTGTGGTGGTTATTGCGAGGAGATTTTGGGAAGGGAAGATTGGGATTTTTGGATTTCGATGCTCAAAAATGGGGGAGATGTGGTGCGTTTGCCCATTGTGGGGTTATATTATAGGGTGCGTTCCAATTCTAAACGCCGTAAAACACAACACCGTAAAAAGAAATTAATTGATTTGTTGAATGTGCGTCATGCGGATTTTTTTGAGAAACAATTGCACGGTCGGTTGCATTATAATCGCACCTATTCAAAGTTGTTTAATTTGTTGGAGAAAATCTTTGGTAAGAGAACAACCGTTATACATCCTACCTATTCGCAACTGGCTCCATGTATTGAACGACTGCCATTAGCGTTTTTAGTAAATAATAATGTTATCCATCAAGGCAGAAATACCTTGAAACAATTTTCTGAAAATGGCTTGGATTTGGTCGTGAAATCATATCAAATTCCACATATAATCAATCGATTATCGTATGGATTTTTTCGTGCATCAAAAGCCAAGCGAGCCTACGAATATGCCATTATCTTACAACAACAGGCAATTGGTACCCCACAAGCGATTGCGTACATCGAGCAACGCTTTGCAGGCTTACTCTATCAGAGTTATTTTGTAAGTGTATGTTCTACGTGTCCGTATACCTTCAATACATTAATTCAGCAACCTTCATACGAATATCGTACATTGGTTTTGCAAGAAATAGGCAGATTTACGGCTGATTTACATACAAAAGGAATGTTGCATCAAGATTATTCGGGAGGTAATATTTTATTCGATGTACAAAATGGCAAGGTATTACTTGAATTAGTCGATTTGAATAGAATTGTGTTTAAGCACACGATTGGAATTGAAGAAGGTTGCAAAAATTTTGAACGTTTAAATATTGACGAAGAAGCTTTGCAGATACTGGCTACTGAATATGCCAAAGCTAGAAACTTTGATGTGGATATGTGTGTGGAAAGTGTACTAAAGATGCGTTGGCATAAACATAAACAACGTTAAGTTAAACAGTTAGTTTAGATGAAAATATACAGTTTACTCCTTGTTAAGAA
>JAGNUZ010000017.1 GCA_017986765.1 Paludibacteraceae bacterium
GGCTAATTCGATAATTGCCTCAATGGGGTTAATCGTGCCCAATACGTTAGATATATGTGTAACTGCAATAAGTTTTGTTTTTTTTGTAATAAGAGCGGGTAAGGCATTCATATCCAAACTGCCATCGAAAAGCATCGGAATTACTTTTAGAACGAGACCTTTTCTGTTTTGCAACATTTGCCACGGCACAATATTCGCATGGTGCTCCATAGCGGAAACGATAATCTCATCTCCTGCTTTGCAAAAAGTTTCGCCAAACGAGAATGCGACTAAATTAATAGATTCCGTAGCTCCTCTAGTGAAAATAATTTCGGAAGACGAAGGAGCATTGATAAATTGCTGCACGGTTTTGCGGGCATTTTCGTGTTCCTCAGTCGCCTTTTGGCTCAAAAAATGTACTCCACGATGTATATTGGCATTGTTGTGCAAATACCCTTCTACAATTTTATCTACCACACATTGCGGTTTTTGCGTAGTGGCTGCATTATCTAAATACACCAATGGCTTATCATATATTTTATCCGATAAAATTGGGAAATCGGATCGGATTTTATTCATATCAATCATCATGTGCGTATATTCTTTTGCTTATTTACAAACAGTACAACCATTGCATTTAGAGAGTTCGCCTCTTAATCGTTTTTCTACTAACGATCTAATTTTATCTTTAACCGATTCGACTGTTATTTTTTCTAACACATCATTGACAAAAGCGTACATCAGCAACATTTTTGCTTCAGGCTCAGAAATACCTCTTGAGCGAAGATAGAATAACGCTGTTTCGTCTAACTGCCCAACAGTAGCTCCATGACTACACTTCACATCATCTGCCAAAATCTCCAATTGTGGTTTGACATTAATCGTAGATGTATTGGTTAAGCATATTGCTCTACAAGTTTGGTATGCTACAATTTTTTGAGCATCTTGGTCAATCTTTATTTTACCTGTAAAAACCCCTTTGGATTGGTCGTCAAGAATATATTTAAACAACTGCGAGCTCGTCGAATATGGTTTTAAATGATGTAGCAACACTAAATTATCCATTTTCTGAGTTTTATCGCCAATGGCTAATCCGGCGACAGTTGCTTGAGCGTTACTTCCATCTACTTCTACGATGATGTTGTTACGTGTCAATCCGTTGTGCAACGTGAGTGTATTTGACAAAAATGTACTATCATCCGCTTGGTGCACCAACACTGTAGCAAGATTGGTGGTCTGATTATGCGTATTTTCTATTTTATAATGTTCGTATGAAGCATTTTTAGCCACAAAAATTTCAGTCAGCCTGTTTGCTAAATATTTGTTGTCATTTGAAGCATGGTCGCACATAAGCAATTTAACATGTGCACCTTCTTCGAGCACAATCAGATTGTGATTTACCGCCATCATGTCTTCGTTGCCATGCATTAAATTGACGAGCTGAATAGGTATATCTACCACCACATTTTTAGGTATGTAAATAAATAATCCATCTTGTGCAAATGTGGCATTAAAAGCCTGTGTTGGATCATTTTGCCAATCCATATTTTTAAATAAATAAGGCTTTACCAACTCTGGATTGGTTTGGCAAATCTCATTTAATCCTGCAACAATAACTCCTTTAGGCAATTGTGTTTTAGGTGATGGATTTTGATAAAATGTATCATTTACTACAAAACACAAATAGGATTGTATGTTTGGCACATCACAAGTAAAAACATCATACGGATTTTCATCCAACTTTACTCTGTTAAAATTAATACCAAAATCATGATCGTAAGCCGAAGCTATATCGGTATATTCGTAATCCTTATCGCGTTTGGCTGGAAATCCAAGCACCTCGAAACGCTTAAATGCCTCATCTCTAATACTATTCAACAAGGGGGCACATGCATTTTTGATATTCTGTGAGTATTGTTGATATAGATTAATATATTGTTCTTTTACCATACTATGCGTCAATTTCTTGTTTAATCCAATCGTATCCTCTTTCTTCGAGTTCGAGAGCTAACTCTTTCCCTGCTGTTTTTACAATACGACCTTTGTATAATACGTGTACAAAATCAGGCACAATATATTCGAGCAACCTTTGGTAATGAGTAATAACAATAGAAGCGTTATCGTTGCTTCTCAATTTATTCACCCCATTGGCAACTATACGAAGTGCATCAATATCTAAACCTGAATCAGTTTCGTCTAAAATAGATAATTTTGGGTTTAGCATAGCCATTTGAAAAATCTCGTTGCGTTTTTTCTCGCCACCAGAAAATCCTTCGTTGACTGATCTGTTTGTTAATTTATTATCAAGTTCTACTATTTCTTTCTTTTCTCGCATCAATTTTAAAAAATCGCTTGCAGAAAGAGGCTCCATTTTGTTGTATTTGCGTTGTTCATTTATCGCTGTACGCATAAAATTAACCATGCTGACACCTGGTATTTCCACAGGATATTGAAAACTCAAAAAGATCCCTTCGCGTGCTCTATCTTCTGGATTCATCTCAAGTAATTCTTTTCCTTGAAAAAACACTTCCCCTTTTGTAACCTCAAAAGTTGGATTGCCTGCTAAAACAGCAGCCAAAGTGCTTTTCCCAGATCCATTCGGTCCCATGATAGCGTGAATTTCTCCTGGTTTAACAGTTAAATTGATTCCTGATAATATTTCTTTGCCATTTATATTGGCATATAAATCTTTGATTACTAACATATTGTTTTAAAATTAAATTTTACCTTGTTATAAAGTATATGTGATTCTATCACCCAACACTTCCTTCTAATGAAATTTGCAACAGTTTTTGTGCTTCTACAGCAAACTCCATCGGCAACTTATTGAGCACCTCTTTGGCAAATCCATTTACGATAAGTCCCACAGCATCTTCACTATTAATACCTCGCTGGTTGCAATAAAAAATTTGGTCTTCGCTAATTTTAGAGGTCGTTGCTTCGTGTTCTATAATAGCTGAATCGTTATTTGCTTCAATATATGGAAATGTATGCGCACCACATCTATCGCCTAGCAACAAACTATCGCATTGCGAAAAATTCCGTGCACCTTCGGCACCTTTGTTCACCTTTACCATTCCTCTATACGAGTTTTGGCTTTTTCCAGCAGAAATACCTTTAGATACGATGCGACTGGTGGTATTCTTTCCAATATGAATCATTTTAGTGCCCGTATCGGCTTGTTGGTAGTTATTTGTTACCGCTACGGAATAGAACTCCCCAACAGCATTATTTCCTTTGAGAATACAGCTTGGGTATTTCCACGTAATAGCAGAACCCGTTTCTACCTGCGTCCAACAGACCTTAGAACTTTCACCCTTGCACATAGCACGTTTGGTAACAAAATTATAAATTCCGCCAACGCCATTTTTATCGCCTGGATACCAATTCTGCACCGTGGAATATTTCACCTCTGCCCTATCCATGAGTACTATTTCGACAATTGCAGCGTGCAGTTGATTTTCGTCTCTCATTGGAGCTGTACAACCTTCGAGATATGACACATATGCATCGTCTTCGGCTATAATCAACGTACGTTCAAACTGACCTGTATTCGCTGCATTGATACGGAAATAGGTTGATAATTCCATTGGGCAGCGTACTCCCTTGGGAATATACACAAAAGAACCATCGCTAAAAACAGCACAATTGAGTGCTGCGAAAAAGTTGTCGGTAAAAGGCACCACTGACCCCATGTGTTTTTTCACCAAATCGGGATAGTTTGCCACAGCTTCGCTAAATGAACAAAAGATGATCCCTAATTCGGCTAAACTTTCTTTAAAAGTCGTTTTTACGGATACGCTATCTATTACGGCATCTACAGCTATTCCTAGTAAGCTATCTCTTTCGTGTAAAGGTATTCCTAATTTATCAAATGTTTTGAGTACTTCGGGGTCAATATCGTCAATGGTTTTTGACGGATCTGTACGAGGAGCTGCATAATAAGCGATGCTTTGATAATCAATTTCTGGTAATTTCAAAAAAGCCCATTTCGGCATTTTTAGTGTTAACCAATGTCGGTAAGCTTTTAATCGAAATTCGAGCATCCAATCTGGCTCATTCTTTTTGGCAGAAATAATACGGACAACATTTTCGTTTAAACCAATGGGTATAACATCCGTGTCAACATCTGTAGTAAAACCGTATTTATATTCACTAGATGTTACATTATCTATAATATCTTGTTCATTCATTCGTAAAATTTTTATTTTTATAATACGTAATCGTTGGCAAAACAGCAGGCACTATTTTTTGAATCGGTTGATAAAGAAACGAAGATTGCTTGGTTTCGTTCGCTACGATATCTATTTTTTCATCCACAATATCAACTAGATTGAGTAGGAGACTCAAAATAAATGCATATTTGATACAACCTACTATAGAACCCATCACTTTGTTCAACCATCCAAGCGATACAAGCTTGAGTGTTTTTTCAAGCAATAAAGATATGGAAAAAAAAAGGAGTATGACCACTATGAAAATCATAAGATATGCTAAAACGTATGCTACTTGAGGAGACCAAGAGAACCATGACTGAAAATGTCCGCTAACTGATATTGCATAGCTGTTCGCCACATAAAATCCTGACACAAAACCAAATATAGAGGTAATAGTAGAGATAAACCCTTTAAAAAGACCCCTTATAAATCCCCAAATCAAAGGAACTGCTAGTATAATATCAATGTTATTTTCCATCTTAAATAATATTAAAAAAAAAATCTGCATTGACATAAGAAGGTTATTATTGTACCCTTTTTTATGAAAATGCAGATAATATAGAGAAAAGAAAGAAACTACAATGTTTTCTTAATTTCTACCTCTTCAAATGATTCAATCATATCACCTTCACGTAAATCATTATAATTACCAATATTTAATCCACATTCATATCCAGAAGCTACTTCTTTTACATCGTCTTTCATACGTTTTAAAGAACCTAACTGACCAGAGTAAATTACAATACCATCGCGAATTAAGCGAATCTTATTTGCTCTTTTGATTTTACCTTCACGCACTAAACATCCCGCTACATGACCAACTTTCGTGATTTTAAACACTTCCATAATTTCCAGTGTTCCAGTTACAACCTCTTTAATTTCAGGAGATAACATACCCTCCATCGCTGATTTAATCTCTTCGATAGCGTCGTAAATAATAGAATACAAACGAATATCAATACCTTCATTTTCAGCTAATCTACGAGCTGCAATAGATGGACGGACTTGGAAACCTACAATAATAGCATTGGATGCAGTAGCGAGCATAATATCTGATTCAGAAATTGCCCCAACAGCTTTATGTATCACATTTACCTGAATTTCAGGAGTTGACAGTTTGATTAATGAATCGGAAAGAGCTTCTATAGATCCATCCACATCCCCCTTCACAATGATGTTTAGCTCTTGGAAATTGCCTAAAGCAATACGTCTTCCAAGCTCATCAAGCGTAAGGTGTTTTTTAGTACGAATACTTTGTTCGCGTTGTAATTGCTCTCTTTTGCTAGCAATATCACGTGCTTCTTGTTCCGTGTCTAACACGTTAAACTCATCACCAGCTTGTGGAGCACCGTTTAATCCTAAGATTAAAACAGGTTCTGATGGCCTAGCTTCAATAACACGTTGGTTACGTTCATTAAACATCGCTTTCACTTTTCCGTAATGCGTACCTGCAATAAGTACATCACCCACTTTGAGCGTACCTGCTTGTACCAAAACTGTAGAGATAAAACCACGTCCTTTATCAAGTGATGATTCTATAATTGAACCTACGGCTTTTTTATTCGGATTGGCAGTCAATTCTAGTAATTCTGCTTCAAGTAAGATTTTTTCAAGGAGTTCATTTACACCCAATCCTTTTTTTGCAGAAATATCTTGAGATTGATATTTACCGCCCCAATCCTCTACTAAATAATTCATCCCAGCAAGAGTCTCCTTAATTTTCTCAGGATTAGCAGTTGGTTTATCTACCTTATTTATGGCAAATATCATTGGAACGTTGGCAGCGGCAGCGTGGTTAATAGCCTCAATAGTTTGTGGCATCACATCATCATCAGCTGCAACGATAATAATAACAATATCTGTAACTTTTGCTCCCCTCGCACGCATCGCCGTAAAGGCTTCGTGACCTGGCGTATCAAGAAATGTAATTTTCTGTCCGTTAGGCAATGTAACATTGTGAGCTCCAATATGCTGCGTAATACCACCTGCTTCGCCTGCAATAACATTCGCATGACGGATATAATCTAGCAATGAGGTTTTACCATGGTCAACGTGTCCCATCACGGTAACGATAGGAGCTCTTTGTAATAAATCAGCCTCATCGTCTTCTTCTACGTTAATAGCTTGTACTACTTCTGCGCTCACGTATTCGGTTTTAAAGCCAAACTCTTCTGCAACGATATTAATCGTTTCCGCATCAAGTCGTTGGTTAATAGAAACCATGATACCAATACTCATGCAAGTGCCAATAACTTTGGTAACTGGCACATCCATCATCGTGGCTAATTCATTTGCCGTAACAAATTCTGTAATTTTGATGATTTGGTTTTCTTGTTGTTCCAAGTCAGCCTCCTCTTGCATACGTTGACTTACAGCCTCTCGTTTATCTTTACGATACCTCGATCCTTTGGATTTTCCTTTATTTGTAAGGCGAGCTAAGGTTTCTTTTATTTGTTTTTGAATATCTTCGTCGCTAATAGCAGCTTTCGGTATTACTTTTTTAAAGCTACCAGAACCTTGTCCTGCAGGTCTTGTAACCTTCTTCGCGGGAGAAGATGGGTCAACTATATTCACACGTTCGCGTTGTATACGACTACGTTTTTTCTTTTCACCAGCTTGCGCAGCATTTGGTGTACCAGGTTTTGTTACAACTCCAGACGTAGCAAGTTTGGCAGGAACTCGATCTAATCTCTCTTTTTTCTTTTCTTCCTTTGTTTTCTTTTTAGGACGGGTTTGCTGATTAAGCGCATCTAAATCTATTTTTCCAACCACATTAATAGTAGATGGGGCTGTATTTTGCTGTATAGTATATAATTCGTCAGTAGGTGCTGCGACGTCTGGAGTCATCTCCTCTTTCGCCTCCTCTTTTGTATCTATAAGCTTAGTCTCTATTTTTTCTTGAACAACTGATTCAGCAGGCTTAACAGTTTCCGTTTTTACCTCAACCTCTACAGGTTTTGTTTCTATTTGAACCTCTTTCACCTCTGTAACTACAGCTACTGGAGTTTCCTTTTTTTGTTCTATCTCTGGTTCAATTTTTTGCTCTGGTTGAGGGTCTATAGTTGCCTGCGGTTCTTTAGTAACAATGGGCTTTTTCTTCTTTGGAAGGAGTGTGTCCAAATCTATTTTACCCACTTGTTTAAACTGAGGACGATCTCTTTCCTGAATTTCAATTTTAATCTCTTCGGCAGGTTTTGTTTCTTCATCAAACCCCTCTAGCACAACAACCTCTCCTTTGGGTCTTTCCTTGTTGCGTTGGGCTAAAATACCTGATTCAATTTTTTGATTTTTATCTTTGCTAAATTCTTTTACGAGCAAATCATATTGCTCATCGGATATACGAGCGTTGGGGTTAGATTCCACTTCTGTATAGCCTTTTTTGTGTAAAAATTCTACAGCAGTAGCTAATCCTACATTTAATTCTTTTACTACTTTATTTAACTTTGTCGACATATAATACTCCTTGATTTCTTCTAATTAAATTTCCCTTTTTGTCCGTACTCATATATACCTGCTCATCCTTATATCAAAGGATAATGCAAATCACTATTCAAATTCTTGACGTAAAACAGCTAGTGCATCATCTACGGTTTCTTCTTCTAAATCTGTTCTGTCAATTAACTCTTGACGAGGCACTTCTAGTACACTTTTAGCTGTGTCACAACCAATTGACTTAAATACGTCAATCACCCACGCTTCTATTTCATCAGAGAATGCATCTAAGAACACATCATCTTCGTCTTCTTCATCCATGTGCCTAAATACTTCGATGGTATATTCAGTAAGCATAGTTGCCAACTTAATATTAGAACCACCTTTACCGATAGCCATAGATACATCTTCTGGCTTAATAGATACTTCGGCTCGTTTTCTTTCTTCATCTATACGTACAGAAAGCACTTTGGCTGGACTCAATGCACGGGCAATAAATAAAGACAAGTTAGATGTATAATTGATTACATCAATATTTTCATTTCTTAGCTCGCGTACGATACTATGGATACGAGAGCCTTTTACTCCCACACATGAACCAACTGGGTCGATGCGATCGTCGTATGATTCAACGGCCACTTTTGCTCTTTCGCCAGGAATACGAGCAATGCGTCTAATCATAATGGTATCTTCTTGCACTTCTGGAATTTCTTGTTCGAACAAACGTTGTAAAAATACAGGTGCAGTACGCGACACTATAATTTTTAGTTGATTATTTTTATTATCTACTTTTACTACTACAGCCTTAACAGTATCTCCTTTTTTGTAAAAATCAGAAGGAATTTGTTCTGTTTTAGGCAATAATAATTCATTCCCTTGATCATCTAATAATAAAATCTCTTTTTTCCAAATCTGATAGACTTCGCCATAAACTACCTGACCAACCATTTCTTTGTACTGATCGTACACCGATTCTTTTTGCAATTCTAGAATTTTAGATGCCAATGTTTGACGTAAGGTAAGTACGGCTCTACGTCCAAAACTCAAGAAGTGGACCTCTTCAGTTACTTCATCGCCTATTTCACTTTCTTCGTCTATCGCACGAGCTTTTGTTATGCCCATTTGCAATACAGCATCTTCGACAGCATCGTCTGCTACCACTTCATAGTCTCTCCATATTTCACAGTCGCCCTTATCAGGATTGATGACAACGGTAAAACTTTCGTCCGTTCCAAACATCTTTGCAATGACACTACGAAAAGAATCCTCAAGCACACTGATCATAGTGGCTTTATCAATATTTTTCAATTCTTTAAACTCCGAAAATGTATCTATCATATTCAGAGACGGTACAGGTTTGTTGCTCATAATAGTTATTTAAATCTGAGATTATATTTTGTATATTTTACTTCTGTATATGCAAAGGTGTGTAGCTGTATCACAATTTCTTTTTTGGATTTACCCTCTAATTTCATCTTCTGCGATACTTCTACTACAAATGTGTTATCATTAACACTACGTAATATTCCAATTAGTTTGTTTCCATCTTTTGTAAGTACCTCTACTTCATTATCGATGTTTTTTTCGTATTGCTGTATAATCTTAAATGGAGATGTGAGTCCTACAGAACCAACTTCCAGTTCATAGTCTTCTATTTCTCTATCTAGTTTTGATTCGATAAATCGGTTTAAACTAATGCAGGTATCAATGTCCACGCCTTCAAACGAATCTATTTCAACACAAATACGATTGGATGTGCTAACAGATACTTCTACCAAGAAATAATCCTCTTTTTCTTGTAAAAATTCTTCAACAATCTGATTAACAATATCTTTAGAAATCATAGGTATAGTTTTTTGAACAACGGAGGGGAACTTCCGCCCCCCTCTCCTAATTCTTTTTCGGGTACAAAGATACGAATAATTATTTTACAGCCAAAATATTAGCTTTTTTTTCTACATTTGCAAAATGAAGTTTTGATATAATGGAGCATGACACAAACTTATATACATGAGGATTTAGGTACTATTTTCATCAATCACAGTACAAAGTCACAAAACATTCGGATTGCGATAGGCAAAAAAGGCATTCAACTAACAGTACCTTACAGCATTAGCATCAAAAAAGGATTGGATTTTTTGGAAACAAAGAAAAACTGGGTCGAACACTCCTTGAAGAAACTACAAGAAAGAATACCGCCACAAACAAGCTCTCTCTTGGAACTAGAAACCCAAACATTTAGCATTAAAACACGTGAAATGGAGAAAAAGAACCTCCTTTTTCAGCTAAAAGACGGTATCTTGTGGATAGAACATCACGCAAGCATTGATTTAACACAGAATAAATACCAATCGTTGATTCGCGATGGGGTAGAAAAATTTGTAATAGCAGAGGCGAAACGCCATTTTAGCCCTCGCCTACAGCATTTGGCTACGCAACATGATTTTGCTTATACGGGTCTTCGCATACAACGCTCGAAAACACGTTGGGGAAGTTGCTCATCGAAACGAAACATCAACCTATCTGCGTATTTATTATTTGTGCCTCAGCACCTTAGCGACTATGTGCTGATACACGAACTGTGTCACACAAAAGAAATGAACCACAGTAGTAAATTCTGGAAATTAGTAGCAGAGATTAATCCACATTACATAGCTCACCGCAAAGAAATGAAGAAGTATTCGCATATTATGCACTTATTTAACGAAGAATGACACACGATACAATGACATGGAAAACACTCCTTTCCACCAAACGATTTGGAATGGAGGCGTATCATAAAAAAGATACAGAAGACCGCTCGGAATTTCAACGGGATTACGATAGACTAATCTTTTCGTCCCCCTTCAGACGCCTGCAAAATAAAACTCAAGTATTCCCTTTACCAGGAAGTGTTTTTGTACACAACCGTCTTACCCACAGCTTAGAAGTAGCTTGTGTTGGTCGCTCTTTGGGCAATAGTATTGCTCAACAATTAGGCAAAGAAGAACACAGAGAAAGTGGCTATTTGTCCGAAATTGGTGCTATTGTATCTGCTGCTTGCTTGGCACACGATTTAGGAAACCCGCCTTTTGGTCATTCTGGCGAAAAAGCCATTGCTAGCTATTTTTCCGAAGGAAATGGGCAAGAACTCAAGGAATTATTAGCAAACGAAACAGAATGGACTGACCTTATCTATTTTGAAGGCAACGCCAACTCACTACGCTTACTTACACATCAGTTTACGGGTCGTAGGTACGGTGGTTTTGCTATGACATATTCAACATTAGCCTCTATTGTCAAATATCCGTACGCTTCGCTCTTTAGCGGGGAAAAAGGGAAATTTGGCTATTTTGAATCAGAAAAAGCGACATACAGAAGCATTGCCAATGAATTAGGCATTATTCGCAATCCTCTATCTCTCAACAAATACGCTCGCCACCCATTAGTATATATGGTAGAAGCAGCTGATGATATTTGTTATCAGATTATGGATATCGAAGATGCTCATAAATTAAAAATTCTATCGACTGAACAAACAAAGGAATTATTATTGGCATTTTTTGACGTTCAACGCAAGGAACGCATCTACGAAACGTGGAAAATGGTAGATGATGCGAACGAACAAATAGCCTATTTACGTTCTTCTGTAATTGGTAAATTAATAAACGAATGTGCGCGCGTGTTTGTTGAAAATGAAACGACTATTTTATCGGGTCATTTTTCGGGCTCGTTAATTGACACCATAGAACCGACAAGCAACCTGGCCTATCGAAATTGCAGCACATTGGCAATTCAAAAAATATACAAATCACAAGAAGTATTAGACGTAGAAGTAGCTGGATACAAGATAATTACCACATTAATGGACGAATACATCAAAGCGTGTTTTCATCCCGAAAAATCGTACTCAAAATTATTACTCAACCGTGTGCCGAGCCAATATGACATGTATGCTCCTACTGCTTACGGGAAAATTCAAGCAGTAGTCGATTTTATTTCCGGCATGACAGACGTTTATGCATTGGATTTATATAGAAAAATAACGGGTATGAACCTTCCATCGTTGTAGCAAAATGTGGACTAGCAGAACTGCTTTACTTATAGGACAAGATAATCTATCAGCACTACGTACCAAGCATGTATTGATAGTAGGCGTGGGAGGCGTGGGTGCATACGCTGCCGAAATGCTATGCCGAGCAGGTATTGGCTCACTTACACTGGTAGATGCAGACACGATAAAAGAAAGCAACATAAACAGGCAATTGCCTGCCACCAGCAGTACTGTGGGAGAAAAGAAGGCACAAGTATTGGCTAATCGATTTACCGATATTAATCCAGACATTACCCTTCACTGCAAAGATATTTTTATAGAAGAAGCTAATATTAGCGATTTATTTGCCACTGAAACCTATGATTTTGTGGTAGATGCGATTGACACGCTTGCCCCTAAAATTGCTTTGATACAGTATTGCATTACACACGACATGCAGATTATATCATCAATGGGTGCAGGAGGACGCATGGATCCGACCCAAATACAGTATGCGGACATCTCCGAAACTGATTTTTGTAAATTAGCAAAATTTGTACGCAAACGTTTAAGAAAAATAGGTATTGAAAGAGGACTTCCTGTGGTATTTTCTACCGAGCAAGTAAATAAAGAATCAGTGATACAGGTGGATGATGAAAAAAATAAATGCTCTACTGTGGGGACAATTTCATATTTACCTGCTATCTTTGGGTGTTATTTATCCGCATATGTCATACAAAAAATTATACAAAAATGAATAGTATCGAAGTACGTGGTATTTGCAAAAGTTTCGGCTCATTGCAAGTGCTTAACAATATTAATTTAACGATTGAAAACGGCGAATTTGTAAGTATTATAGGTGCTAGCGGTGCTGGTAAAACGACCCTATTGCAGTTAATTGGCTCATTGGATAAACCCAATGCAGGCACAATTACCATCAACACCCAACACATACAGGCTATGAATAGTAATACACTGTCTGAATTTAGAAACCAACATATTGGGTTTGTTTTTCAATTTCACCAGTTACTTCCTGAATTTACCGCCTTAGAAAACGTAATGATACCTGCCTTAATTGCTAAAAACAACAAAAAAGAAGCAGAAAAGAAGGCGAAAGAATTATTGGATTATCTTAAGCTTTCGGACAGGTTGGAGCATAAACCGAGTGAATTATCTGGGGGAGAAAAGCAACGTGTTGCAGTAGCTAGAGCATTGATAAACAGACCTTCTATTGTTTTGGCGGATGAGCCTTCTGGCAGTTTAGACACTAAAAACAAAGAAGAATTACATCAGCTATTGGTAAATTTACGCAATGATTTTGGCATTACGCTATTGGTAGTAACACATGATGCCAGTTTGGCAAATATGTCGGATAGAGTCATTGAAATGAAAGATGGTCTCATTGTTGGAGAACACCTAAAGCCCTAAAAAACTACCTTCTTTCTTTGCAGTTTGCTTGATTTTTTCTGCTAAGGCAAGTAAATTGGCATGAAAACGCACCAACTCATTTTGATCTAAACAAACTTGCGTCCGTGTACGCAAAGGAGTGTAAAAAAAGTAAGAATAAAATTCCAACGGATAGTTATTTTCTGATAATGTTTGAAATTCTGATGTATAAAAACGCAACCTGCGTTTCACTAATTCGTACACTTCTTCCCTCGCTTTTTGAGGTGTATGTTGGCTCACAAGCGACAAGATAATATCTAAATAAGCAGATTCAAAATCCCGATATTCCTCTATTTGATAGAGCGATTTATATTCGAGCAATAAAACTGTTGAAATAAACAAAACACACTCTGTACGCCCTTCTGGAGAAAGGGGTCCTTGATGTAGTCTTTCAAAATCGGCTACAAATGTAAGGACTTTTCCATATAAATTTTTAGCGGAAATTGAGCTAACAGAGGCTTTACGCGAATTATTGGACACCTCCTCTATCATGCTCAGAGAGTCAGCCTGTATGGGATGAAAATCAGCAAAAGTCTCATCCGTATAGGTATATATTGATTTTTTCTTCTTTTTAGTTCTACTCAGCAAAAGTGCTGGAACAATTGTTAGCACCAAGCACATCACTGCATAGAGGAGAAAATTAAAGATGTCTTTCGGAAAAATGAAATACATCAAAACGGCACCCATTATACCGAGAAAATACAATAAGGTAACAAATTTTTCCTTCATTTACAAAACAATATTAATCAAAAAGAGATTTAGTTATTCACACAAGTGATACTTTTTAGCAATCCTGCACAAGCATCTTCTAAAATGTCCAAAACCAATTCAAATCCTGCATCGCCACCATAATAGGGATCAGGCACATAGTCGTGTTTCGAGTGCTCACAAAAGTCTGTCATTTTCACAATTTTTTGTTGCATCTCAACAGAAGGCAATTTATCCATTAAGTCGTCAATATTAGCATTATCCATGCCTACAATAATGTCAAAAATCTGAAAATCAACCTTTTGCACTGGTCGAGATATACTCGTTACGTTATAACCACGTTGTGCAGCATGTTTGCGCATTCTATTGTCTGCAGGTTCGCCTTTGTGCACAGAAAGAATACCAGCCGAATCAATATAAAAGTCATCTGTAAGACCTGCTTTCTCAACAAGACTTGTCATAACAGCCTCTGCGGCTGCCGAACGACAAATATTTCCTAAGCAAACAAATAATATTTTTTTCATATTTTACTATTCCTAATAAGGCTAATAATACTGCAAAAATAAGCAATAAAACAAGAATTCGTCCTATATTACTAGAAAAACTTTGTTTTTCAGGGTAGTTTGCATCTCTGAGCTATTATAAGGGATCTACATCTACTACAAAACGGACTCTTTTGTGGTTGACTGCAGTAGCATCAATTAGTTGTTGAATTTTATGTTTTGCCGTTTCAAATGAAGCTTGCATTTCAATCTTAATCATTATTTTCTTGATGTGCACATGTTGAATTTTTGCCACAGGAGGATTGTCAGGACCCAAAACCCTATTACCAAATACGACACGCAAATGATGAGTCAATTCGTTTACAGCGTTAGATGTTGCATATATATCGGCATGTTTCACAAAAATAGAGAGTAATCTGCAATAAGGAGGATAATTAAACAGCTTTCTTTCAGCCATTTCATACTGATAAAATTCCTCGTAGTTCGTATCTACAACGTATTGCATTAAAGGGTTTTGAGGGCTAAATGTTTGCAAAATTACCGTTCCTTGTTTCTTTGTGCGACCAGCACGACCACTTACTTGTACCAACATCTGCACCGCCCGTTCGTTGGCTCTAAAATCGGGATAATTAAACAAATTATCTGCATTTAAGATGCCGACCAAACTAACGTTGTTAAAATGCAATCCTTTCGTTACCATCTGCGTGCCAATAAGCACATCTATTTGGTGATTTTCAAAAGCCGTAATAAGCTGTTTGTGTGCATTCTTTTTGCTTGTGGTATCCAAATCCATACGAGCAACACGAGCCTCTGGAAAATAACGGATCAATTCTTCTTCAATTTTTTCCGTGCCAAATCCCCTATCTTTGAGTTGCGTATTGCCACACTGCGGACACGAATGTGGAATAGCCTCTGTATGTCCACAATAATGACACGACAGGTAGTTGTCAAACTTATGGTACGTTAAACTCACATCGCACGCTCCACATTTGGGTACCCAACCACATTGTGAACATTCAATATGCGACGAAAATCCCCTTCTATTTTGAAACAATACCACTTGCTCATTATTGGCAAAAGCTTCTTGCATCTTTTCCATAAGCAACCACGAGAACATCGCTTTCATGCGGTTCTTTTTATAGGCATCTTGTATGTCAACTACCTGAATATTAGGCATTAAAACATCTTGAAACCTGCTTTTAAGCGACACATAAGCATACTTTTTTGTTTGCACATTGTACAAACTTTCAACCGATGGCGTAGCTGTACCCAACACTACCTTACTACTACTGAGCGATGCCAACACCAAGGCAGCATTGCGTGCATGGTAACGTGGAGCGGGGTCGAATTGCTTGTAAGATGTTTCGTGCTCCTCGTCCACAATAATCAAACCGAGCGTAGTAAATGGTAGAAAAATTGACGAACGCACACCTATAATGACTTTATATGGTGTAGGCGATAACAAGTTTTGGTACACTTCTGCACGTTCTTGATCGGTATATTTAGAATGATAAATACCAACCTCATTGCCAAAAGCCTGTTGCAAACGACTCAACAATTGCACTGTTAAGGCAATTTCGGGCACTAAATAAAGCACCTGTTTGTTTGCCGCAAGAGCATCGCGAATTAACTGAATATAGACCTCGGTTTTTCCACTAGAGGTTACTCCGTGCAACAAAACCGTTTTATTATCATTAAAATGACTATTGATTTCATTATAAGCTCTATTCTGTTCTTCCGACAATGCAAAAAAATGATTTCCAGTCTGACTACTCTCCTCAAAGCGAGATATAGCCTGCTTGTAAACCTCTAAAACTTGTTTTTTTATCAACCCCTGCAATACAGCCTCCGAAATAGAAGAATGAGCAAGTAATTGAGTTTTAGATACCGTTTGGCATTCAGTCATGTCAGCATCAATAGCGGCTAATGAAAGGTAAGACTCCAGTAATTGTATTTGCTTTTGAGAGCGTTTTAGTTCATCAAACACGCCTTGTTTTTTTTCTTTTGCAAAAGAAGTTAACCGTATATAGGTAGCATAGCGAGGGCTGTACTTTTCGTTTATTTCTTGTGTAATCAGCAATTGATTCTGCGAAACCAAGTCCTTAACAACCGTAATGCAGTGCTCTACATCTACTTTTTTAACTAGTTCTTGCAAACTCGTTGCACCTTTTTGTTGCAAAAATGCGATAACTTCTTGTTGGGTTTGTGTCTGCTGAACTTCTTGGTTATTCAGTTCAAAATCGGAATGCAGACTCACCATCGACTGGCTTTCTAATCGCAATACAGAAGGCACCGCAGCGACTAACACCTCACCCATCGTACTCATGTAATACGAGGCAATCCACTGCCAAAAAGATAATTGAATCTCTGAAACGAAAGCGTGATCATCTAATACTGCAAGAATTTCTTTGAGTTTATACGTTCCCGTATAAGTAGTATGCGTAGCAGAAACTATGCCTGTGTAGAATTTATTTTTGCCAAAAGGAACAAGAACTCTCATGCCACGACAAATGCTACTCCTCCATCTGGCAGGTACAGCATACGTATATACTGCCGACAAATTAAGTGGTAAAAAAGCATCCAAAAACATAGGATAAGAAGACGATTGCATGATACCGATTTTATGACAAAGATAAAAAAAAGAAACTGTCTAAAAAAATAAAGGCAAAATCCTACCACGAAAGGAATCTTATTTCCGTCTATATACAATAAAAGACCATCTCTCGACAGTCTTTTATTGTATAAGTTCAGTTAGGAGTGTTACGCTCCGAAATCGTCGAACATCAACATTTCGCGAGGCACACCCAAATCGTACAACATTTTTTCTACAGCATTCGCCATTGGTCCAGGACCACACATGTAATACTCAATATCTTCTGGAGCATCGTGTTTATCTAAATATTCATTTAAAATCACACTGTGTATAAAGCCTACATAGCCTGTCCAATTGTCTTCTGGTTGAGGATCACTTAATGCTATATTAAATTGGAAATTTGGAAATTCTTTTTCCAATGCTCTAAAATCTTCTTCATAGAAAATTTCATTTTTAGAACGTGCTCCGTACCAATAGGTTATTTTTCTATCTGATATTTTCAATGTTTTCAACAAATGCAAAATATGCGAACGCAAAGGAGCCATACCTGCACCACCTCCAATATACAACATTTCTCTACCTGTGTTAAGCAATGGGTGAAATTCGCCATAAGGACCTGAAACAATTACCTTGTCGCCTGGTTTTAAGTCGAAAATATACGTAGATGCAATACCTGGAGGAACTGGCATAAACCCTCCATTAATTCTATCAAAAGGAGGTGTTGCGATACGAATATTCAACATCACAATATTTCCCTCAGCTGGATAATTAGCCATGGAGTATGCGCGCACCGTTTCTTCTTTATTGATACAATCTAAACCCCACATATTAAATTTATCCCAATCACCACGGAATCTATCTTGTATATCAAAATCAGAGAATTTAACAGCATATTTTGGAATATTAATCTGAATATATCCTCCCGATGTAAAGTTTAATACTTCTCCTTCTGGTAATTTCACCACAAATTCTTTGATAAAAGTAGCCACATTTCGGTTAGAAACAACTTCGCACTCCCATTGTTTTACGCCAAGGATAGCTTCGTCAATTTTGATTTCTAAATTGTCCTTTACCTTCACCTGACAGCCTAAACGCCAATTGTTTTTAATCTCTTTTCGAGTAAAATGCACTGTTTCTGTTGGCAAAATTTCACCACCACCTTCGAGCACTTGACACTTGCACTGCGCACAAGTACCACCACCACCACAAGCTGACGACAAAAATATTTTTTCTGCTGCTAAAGTTGATAAGAGAGTTGAGCCAGATTCAACTTCTATTTCTTTTTCTCCATTAATACGAATTTTTACTGATCCAGAAGGAGAAAGAAACTTTTTGGCAAGCAATAATATTATTACAAGCAAAAGAATTACCGCTAAAAAAACCAGTATGCTGGTGCCTATCATAATAGGGCTTACTGATAACAATGTCATATATTTAATTTTTTAGTGCTAAGTTGTCTGCTTTCTTATACTTTTAAACCTGAAAAACACATAAATGCCATTGCCATTAGTCCTACTACAATAAATGTAATACCTAAACCTTTTAATGGTGCTGG